>NZ_JAOCEW010000012.1:0-121717 GCF_029841665.1 Stenotrophomonas sp. GD03819 | reverse complement strand
CCGGACTTTTCGAGTCCGTCAACACCTTCGTTCGATCATCTCGTTCGTCGGTGGTGGCGTTGCTGTTTGCGTGCCGTTTCCGAAGAAGCGGTGCGCTGCAGCAAGGGAGCGAATTCTAGAGATCCTGCAGATTTCGTCAAGCGCTTTTTTGCATGGTGATGACAGAAGCACCGCGACATCAGGCATGGCGTACGCTCGAAGATCGCTGCGGCGTTGCCCGCGCGTTGCGCGGTCAACGCCGCAACCGCTATCAATGCATGGATGCACACAGGAGAGACGGCAATGAACATGCAGGTGCGGCAAGCATGGTGGCGCGACCTTTCAGTACCGGCTCTCGTTGCCGGCTTCATTACTGTGCTGGTTGGCTTCGCCAGTTCGGCCGTCATCGTGTTCCAGGCTGCACAAGCCGTCGGTGCCAACCAGGCACAGATCGCCTCATGGATGTGGGCACTGGGACTGGGCATGGGTGTCACCTGCATCGGGCTGTCGCTGCGCTATCGCGTGCCGGTGGTGACCGCGTGGTCGACACCGGGCGCGGCAATGCTGGTGGTCGGTGCCGGTGGCGCCTCGCTCGCTGAAGCCACCGGTGCATTCCTGCTCGCCGCGGTGCTGGGCATGCTGGCAGGCTTCTCCGGCATCTTCGCCCGATTGATGCAGCGGGTGCCGATGGCGCTGGCCGCCGGCATGCTGGCCGGCGTCCTGCTGCGCTTCGGTCTGGACGTGTTCGTGGCCATGAACACCCAGCTGGTGCTGGCGCTGGCGATGTTTGCCACCTGGCTGGCCGGACGCCGCCTGTTCCCGCGCTATGCGGTCATCGCCACCCTGCTGGTCGGCATCGCGGTCGCGGCCAGCCGTGGCCTGCTGCACGCACAGCAGGTACAGCTGCAACTGGCGGTACCGCAATGGGTGACCCCATCCTTGTCCTGGACGGCGGTGGCCGGCATCGCCCTGCCCCTGTTCGTGGTCACCATGGCCTCGCAGAACATTCCGGGCGTGGCGGTGATGCGGGCCTCCGGCTACGACGCCCCGGTGTCGCCGCTGATCGGCTGGATCGGTGTGGTCAATACGCTGCTGGCACCATTCGGGGCGTACGCGCTGAACCTGGCGGCAATCACCGCGGCGATCTGCATGGGTCGCGATGCGCATGAGGACCCGGCACGACGCTATACCGCCGCCATGGCGGCAGGTGCCTTCTACATCGTCATCGGACTGTTCGGTGCCACCGTGGCCGCGCTGTTCGCTGCGTTCCCGAAGGAGCTGGTGGCCTGCGTGGCCGGTATTGCGCTGTTCGGCACCATCGCCAACAGCCTGGCCAGTGCGCTGGCGGTGGAGCGGGACCGCGAGGCGGCACTGGTCACCTTCCTGGTCACCGCCTCGGGCGTTTCACTGGCCGGCATCGGCTCGGCATTCTGGGGCTTGGTGGCCGGTGCGCTGTGCCTGCTGGTGCTGCGGCCCCGTCAGGGCCGCTGACCCACCCTACCCCGCCAATGCGGCACCGACGGTGCTCAGTACCACCGCGATGACGATGGCGATCAGTGTGGCGACCACGCTGGTGCCGCCGCGCGCGGTCAGCTCGCTGCGCAGCCGTGCGTCATCGCCGCCGGTGATGGCTCGGGCCTGGGCGATCAGGCGCTGGCAGTGTGCCAGGTACCAGCTGTTGCCAAAGATGCCGGTGGTGATGCTGAGTGCCAAGGTGATGACCAGCGACAGGCCATCCGGCACGTCCAGCAAGGTCTCCACCACGCTGATCAGCAACAGCAGGCCAGCCCACATCGCCGCCAGGCGGTACATCCTGCGGTACATCATCCAGATCAGGCCGAGCAGGAAGGCCGGCCAGTGCCAGGTGCCACTGCCCGTGGCAATGCCCTGATCCAGCCGCCAGCGCTGGCGGTAGATCGGGAAGTTGCCGCCGACCACGCTGGCGTACAAGGCCATCTCGCCCTCCAGCCCGGCAGCCACGGCCCTATCCGGTACAGCGACCGGCGCTCGATAGGGATCGGACGGATCGCCGACACTCGGCGCGATGCCCTCAACCGCAGGGGCTGCGTCGATATCCGGGGCCGGGGCCACCTCGATGGGCGTGGAAGCCTGCTCCAGTTCCGACAACGGCCGCCATGAGGGCATGCCTTCGCACCAGAGCAGCGTGCGCGCCGTAACCGTCCCTTCCTGCTGCAGCTGGCGAAGACCGGCCAGATCCACCGGCCCACTGCTCTGCCTGCCATTGGCGTACCACCATTGTGCTTCCTGCATGTTTTCCGTCCTTGCTACCTGCATCGACAAACTGAAATCGCTGCCAGCGCCTACAGCGCGGCACTGGTCAGGGTCTGCACCAGCTGATGGCGCGCACCCGGCGCAAGCGTAATCTGCTCCGGGCCTGCGTTGGCCACTTCCAGGCAGACGTAATCGTGCCACCCATCGCCGACATCGGACATCCTGGCTGCGGCCTCGGCACCGGGATTCCAGGCCACCAGGGTCTGGCTGCCTTCGCTGCGGATCTCGATCCGCCGCTGCAGTACGGGGTCACGCAGCACGTAATGGCCGCCGGCACCGGTATAGATGCGATCGCTGCGACCGGGATCACGCGGATCGCGCAATGACCACGGTCCCTGTTGCAGGCGCAGCTGCGCATAGTCCTCGTACTTGTCCAGGTACTGCAGGCCATCAAGGCCCTCGACCTCGACCCGGTTGGCATCGCCCACCCGGAAATAGCTGTGCAGGGCCTGGGTGAAGGTCACCGGCGAGGTTCCGGTGTTCTGGGTGACCAGCTGCTGGCGCAGCTGGCGGCCGATGCGCAGCTGCATCTGCAGGCGCAGGCCGGGATCAGTGCAGGGCGCCGGCGCCAACTGCAGCTCGACCTCACCGTCATCGCTCTGGCTGGCCTGCAGAAGCTCCCAGCGCGCGGTACGTACCAGGCCATGCGCCGGTACATCGGCACTCTGGCCCTGGCGCCCGAACCACGGCCAGCACACCGGAACGCCACCGCGGATGGGCGTAGGCAGCTCGGCGCGCGTGGGCGAAAGCCACAGCAGGTCGGGCTGCCCATCGGGAATGAACGACAGCAGCTGGCCACCAAACACACTGACGACCGCCGTGGCATTGGCGGTTCGCACCTGCCAGGCCTCCAGGCCGTGATACAGGCCGGTGCTGATGTCCGGATTCAACTGCATGCGATGACGCTCCTTGAAGACCGCGGGGATGATGTCGCGGTCAACGTGCCGCCGGCAAGGCCTTCTGCCCAGCGGGTGCGATAGCGGCCTCTTCCTGCAGCGTGCGCAGGATGCGCTGGCCGGCGCGGCCGTCCACCTCACTCCAGCCCAGGCGCTGCTGCTCGGTCTGGATCGCGCGACGCGTGGCGGTACCGATCATGCCGTCGGCGGCACCGATGTCGTGGCCACGGGCCAGCAGCAGGGTCTGCAGCTGGCGGCGCTCATCGCGGCCCAGGCCCGGGTCATCGGTCGGCCAGGCGGTGGCCAGCCCGTTGCCGCCACGCAATTGCTCAGCCAGCGTCGCGATCGCCAGCGCATAGCTTTCGGCGGCGTTGTAACTGTAGATCGCGTCGTAGTTGCGGAACACCAGCAATGCCGGGCCCTTGTTGCCGGCCGGCAGCAGCAGGGCGGCGCGCGCATCCGCCGGCAGGTTGACCGGAGCCAACGCGCTGCCATCCAGCGCGGTCACGCCCTGCGCACGCCAGTCGGCCAGGGCGCGACGCTGGGTGCGCCCCGCCCGGCTGGCGTTGAAGCCGGCAGGAACGCGAACTTCCATGCCCCACGGCTCTCCGCTGCGCCACCCGGCGCGCTTGAGGTAGTTGGCGGTGGACGCCAGCGCATCGGGAATGCTGCCGACCAGATCGCGGCGGCCATCGCCATCACCGTCCACGGCAATGCGTGCATAGGTACTGGGCATGAACTGCGTATGCCCGAAGGCACCGGCCCAGGAACCGGTGAGCCCCTGGGCCTGCAGGTCCCCGCGGTCGATCAGCTTGAGCAGCGCCAGCAGTTCACCGCGGAAGAAGGGTTGGCGACGGCCGGCGCAGGACAGCGTGGCCAGTGATTGCAGCAACGGGCGCTTGCCGAACACGCGGCCGTAGTCGCTCTCCACGCCCCAGACCGCGACGATGGTGGCCGGATCGACGCCGTACTGCGCCGAGACCCGATCGAGCAGGTCGCGGTGCTGCTGCAGCATGGCGCGACCATCAGCCACGCGCTGGCGATCGACCAGCGCGGCCAGGTAGTCCCAGATCGGCGTGGTGAATTCGGGCTGCGCATCGAGCAGGCCGAGCACGCTGGGGTCCGGGGTGAGCCCGGCGGTGATCTCGTTGAAACGGTCGGGACTGATGCCTTGTGTCGCAGCGGTGGCCTGCAGGCCCGCCAGGCAGCGGCTGAAGGCCGGATCGACGGTGGCATTGGATGCTGCAGGCAGCACGGGGGGCGAGGCGAGAGCGGCCGCCAGGCCGAGCGTGGTCAGAATGGGCATGGCGTCCTCCGTGTTGCCGTTGCACGGCCATCTTAGGGGTAGCGGTACTGCTGAACCTGAAGGGGCACCGGCTGGCCGTCCGCCCTAGATGGCACGCAGCAGGCGCAGGCCGTAGGCGGGACTGTCGGCATTCCAGCGTTGCGTGACCTGCAGTCCCGCCTCCCGCAGCAGCGCCTCGAAGCTGTCGTCGGTGTACTTGTGGCTGTACTCCACACGAATCGGTTCGTCGGCCACAAAGTGGAAGGTCCGGCCATCCAGATGGACGTCCTGTGCCCGCTGGCTGACCAGATCGGTCTCGATGCGCAGCCGCGCGACGCTGTAGCGGGCACGATGACGGAAGCCATCGAGATCGAAGTCGCTGCCGATCTCGCGGTTGAGGCGCGCCAGCAGGTTGAGGGTGAATGCGGCGGTGAGGCCCTGCGCGTCGTTGTAGGCCGCCTCGATCAGGGCCGGGTCCTTGTGCAGATCGATCCCGACCAGGGCCAGGCCGTCGCGCCCCATCGTCTGGCGCATCGCCCGCAGCAGGGCGACGGCGTCTTCGCCTTCAAAGTTGCCCAGCGTGGAACCGGGGAAGAACAGCAGTCGTCGCGCGGCTTCGCGTTCGGGCAGGGGCACGGCCACGGGATGGGTGAAGTCGGCACAGACCGGCAGCATCTCCACCTCGGGCAGCGCCGGTGCCAGATGGTCGATGCTGGACAGCAGCGCGGCGCGCGAGATCTCGATCGGGGTGTAGGCCACGGGGTTCTGCAGCGCGGCCAGCAGCAGCGCGGTCTTGCGTCCGCTGCCGCTGCCCAGCTCCACCACGTGCAGGCGCGGGCCAGCGGTGCGGGCGATGTCCGGCAGCACGCGCGCCAGCAGGGCCAGCTCGGTGCGCGTGGGGTAGTACTCGGGGGTCTGCGTGATCTGCTCGAACAGGCGCGAGCCGCGTGCATCGTAGAAGTATTTGGACGGCAGCTGGCGGGGCGTGCGCGACAACCCGGCCACCACGTCGGTGAGGACCTGCTGGCGGCCGGGGGTGAGATCGGTCAACGCCTGCCGCGCATCCTGCACCGTACTCATGCGAGGTCCCTGGCCAGACGCAGCCCGGAGAACTGCCAGCGCGCCGGTGGCATGAAGAAGTTGCGGTAGCTGGCGCGCACATGGCCGCGGGGCGTCACGCAGCTGCCGCCGCGCAGTACCCATTGCCCGCACATGAACTTGCCGTTGTATTCACCGAGGTTGCCGGCGAAGGGGCGGAAGCCCGGGTAGGCGCCATACGCGCTGTGGGTCCATTCCCATACATCGCCGAACAGCTGCCGCAGTCCACGGCCCTGCGCTGCCTGCGGGTGCAGCCGATCGTCATCGGCGAAATGGCCGCGCAGCGGCTGCGACGCGGCAGCGGCCTCCCACTCGAACTCGCTGGGCAGGCGCGCGCCGGCCCAGCGGGCGAAGGCATCGGCCTCGTAGTAGCTGAGGTGGCAGACCGGCGCGTGCGGATCCAGTCCGCGCCAACCGCCCAGGGTGTACTCGCGCTGCAGGGCGTCATCCCAGTACAGCGGATGCCGCCAGTCCTCGGCTTCACGCATTGCCCAGCCTTCACTGAGCCACCAGCGCGGCTCGCGGTAGCCGCCGGCGTCGATGAAGGCGCGGTACTCGGCATTGCTGACGGGACGCTCAGCGAGCGCATGCGCGGGGAGCAGCACGCGATGCGCCGGCGATTCGTTGTCGTAGGCGAAGGCGGCGTGCTGCGGCCAAGCTGCGGCACCGACGGTGACGATGCGCTCGGGTGATTCGATCCAGCCCTGCGCGCTGGCAGCGCTGGCGGCAGGCTGCAGGTCCTCGCGGTAGGCGGGCTGCAACGGGTTGCACCAGAACGCATGCTTGATGTCGGTGAGCAGCAGTTCCTGGTGCTGCTGTTCGTGCTGCAGGCCCAACTGCAGATGCTGCAGTGCCTGCTCATCAAGGTCGCCTGCCGCCAGCCGCGATTGCACCTGTGCATCGACCTGCTGGCGGTAGTCGCGCACCTGCTGCAGCGATGGCCGCGACAGCAGCCCACGCTGCGGCCGGGCATGCGCCGGCCCGATGCTCTTGTAGTAGCTGTTGAACAGGTAATCCCAGGCCGGGTCATGCGCCGGTGCAGCAGTGAAACCCGCCAGCACGAAGCGTTCGAAGAACCAGGTGGTGTGGGCCAGGTGCCATTTGCTCGGGCTGGCATCGGCCATGCTCTGCAGCATGGCGTCCTCGGCGCTGAGCGGCGCGGCCAGTTGCATGCTGCGCGCACGCACCCGTGCGAACTGGTGGGCGAGATCGTGCTGCGGGGCAGCGACGGCGGCGGGTACGCTGTCCATGTGGGCAGCATCGGCGCTGGACGGTGAGTGCAATGTCATGGTTCAGCGTCACTTCGTTCACATGGATGAGCCTGCCGCATTCAAGAAGCCACCCCGAACGCCGCTAACGGCAATGCTGCGGCCGCGTCGTCACCGCGCTGGAATTCCTGCTTGCCCCTGCATCCGCTCCGCCAGCCTGCGCACTACCTGTTCGTGCTGCCCGCCCTGCTGGTTGCCGTAGTGGTATGGACCGCATTGGATACCGCAGACGTGGCCAGCCCGGCGCAGCGCATCCTGCCCTGGCTGCTGGCCTGCCTCGGTGCCGGCCTGGCCCTGCTTTACCACCAGGTACGTCCGCTCTGCCTGCTGCTGGTGGTGGCGGTCATGTTCGCGCTGCTGCACCAGGACGTGGGCGGCTACCTGTGCAGCGGCCATGTCGGCGCGCTGACACCCCTGCGCTTCCATGCCATCTCGGCGTGGCTGCCATTGCTGTTTGCCGGCCTGTCGTTGTGGCCGGAGCGCGGGCGTCGTCGCCACGACCTGCTGTTGCGCTCCGTCGCCAGCGGTACGGCGCTGCTGATCTTCCTGCTGCTGGCCACGCAGCAGCCGCGCGGCATGCACGATCTGCTGTCGAACCGTCACTGGGCGTGGATCCCGGCCGAGTGGAACGCGCTGGCGCAGCTGCCGGCGCTGCTGTTCCTGCTGGCTACCGCGGCGCTGGGCTGGCAGGCATGGCGGCATCCGAGGCCGCTGCATACAGCAATGCTGCTGGCCCTGCTGTGCCTGTGGTGGATGCTGCCGAGGGTGTTCCTGCAGCCGGTGCTGCTGCCGGCGCTGAGCAGCGCCGCCCTGCTGCTGATGCTGGGTGCGATGCTGCAGGAGTCCTTCCACATGGCCTTCCGCGATGAGCTGACCGGCCTGCCCGGGCGCCGCGCGTTCAACGAGACCCTGCAGCGGGCACGCGGCACCTACAGCATCGCGATGGTGGACGTGGACCACTTCAAATCGTTCAACGATACCCACGGTCACGACACCGGCGACGACGTGCTGCGCCTGGTGGCCTCGCGGCTGGCGCGGGTCGGTGATGGTGGACGTGCGTTCCGCTATGGCGGCGAGGAGTTCGCGGTGGTGTTCCTGGACCGCCCGGCAATGGCCTGTGTCGATGCCGTGGAAGCCTTGCGGCAGAGCATCGAGGACACCCGCATGCAGCTGCGTGACCGCAGCACCCGCAGCCGCGACGATGACGCCGGGCGCCAGCAGCGCGGGCGCGGCGGCAGCGGACAGGTAGTGCAGGTAACGGTAAGCATCGGTCTGGCCGACACCCGCGTCGGTCTGCGGCCGGCGGCGGTGGTCAAGGCTGCCGACCAGGCGCTGTACGTCGCCAAGGACGGAGGCCGCAACCAGGTGCGCGCGTATGCCGGGCAGGGCGCGCTGGCAGTACGCGGTGGCTGAGGCTCAGAGCGCGTCGAGGTAATACCAGCGGTCTTCGATGCGCAGGAAGCGGCTGTGCTCGGTCATCTTCACCGCGCTGCCGCCGCCCACCCGGTAGCGCGCGGTGAACCGGACCTCAGCGCTGCCGGCGCCGGTGACGGTGTGCTCGTGCACGGTCAGGCCCAGCCAATACGTACGCTGGCCGGGCGCATCATCCAGCGACAACTCGGCCGGACGCGTGTCCGGGTGCCAGCTCTGGCGCAGGTAGTCGGCCAGGCCCCGCACATAGGCGCTGTAGCGCGAACGCATCAGGCGCTCGGCATCCGGCGCGGCTTCACCGGCGTGGAAGCGGCCGCAGCAGGCAGCATAGTCGGCGGGCAGGCCGCAGGGACAGGGATCGGCAGGTTTTCGGCTCATATCAGCATTGTCGCCGGGTTGCGCGGATTGATCCACGCACGGCACAGGTCGCCGGGTACAGGACAGGCGTATGCTGTCGCGCCCCCACCTTGATTGATCGCCGTGCTGGAACTGGTTCCCCCCGAGTTGTGGTGGCTGGTGGTGATCGCCTTCATCGCCGGTCTTGTGGATGCCGCCGTGGGTGGCGGTGGCCTGGTGCAGCTGCCTGGACTGTTCACGGTGCTGCCGCAGCAGACGCCAGCGATGCTGTTTGGTACCAACAAGTTCAGTTCGATGTTCGGTACCGGTGCGGCGGCCTGGCGCTATGCGCGCAATGTGCGCTTCCCGTGGAAGCCGGTACTGTTCGCGGCCGGTACGGCCTTCATCTTCTCCTTCGCCGGGGCCACGGCGGTAAGCCTGCTGCCCAAGGACGCGGTGCGCCCACTGGTGCTGGTGCTGCTGATCGCGATGCTGGCCTACACACTGTGGAAGAAGGACTTCGGCGCGCTGCACCGCCCGCAGGAGATCGGTCGCCGCGAGCTGGCGATCGCGCTGGCGATCGGTGCGGCGATCGGCTTCTACGACGGCTTCTTCGGGCCGGGCACCGGCAGCTTCCTGATCTTCCTGTTCGTACGCTTCTTCGGGCTGGATTTCCTGCGCGCGTCAGCGGCGTCGAAGGTGGTTAACCTGGCGACGAATGTGGCGGCGATCTCGTTCTTCGTGCCGACCGGCAACATCCTGTGGCTGTTCGCGCTGCCGATGGCAGCGGCCAACATCATCGGTTCGGTGGTGGGCACGCGACTGGCGCTGAAGGGCGGCACGCCGTTCATCCGCAAGCTGTTCGTGGGGCTGGTGGTGGTGCTGATCGCGCGGATGGCGTGGGATACGTTCCGCGGTTCGTGAGGGACGTTATGAAATGGCAGGTGCCAACCTTGGTTGGCACATTGTTTCAGGTCGCGAAGAGCAGCCGAGCATGGCTCGGCCCTACAGGTGGATTGCCCGAGGCGCTCAGGCCTCGGCTTCTTCCGGTTCGTTGGCCTGCTGGCGGCTGCGCTCGGGCAGCTTCAGGCGCTTGCCTTCTTCGTCGTACTCGATCAGCAGCACGCCGGAGTCGTGGCGGCCGCTGATCTCGACGAAGCAGGCGCCGCCGATGAACGGTTCCAGCGTCATCACCGACTTCAGCGGGGTGGCGACCACCATCTGGAAGCCGAAGTTGTCGAAGATGTTCATCGCCAGCGCGGTGAACTCGTTATCGGCCTTGTCGAAGGCTTCGTCGAGCACCACTGCGGCGTAGCTGGGCAGCTGGCTGTCGGCACCACCGAGCTGGTAGCGCAGCGCGGCCGCCAGGCAGGTCGTGGCCAGCTTCTGGCGCTGGCCACCGGACTTGCCGGCGCCGCTGCGGTAGATCTCGACCTGCTGGCGCGTTTCCGCATCCAGCTCGACGCCGATGAACTCCACGTGCATGCGCACGTCCAGCACCAGCTCGCGCCAACGCTTGTCCTCGCCTTCCTGCGAGCCCAGGCGGTTGACCAGCTGGCGCAGCACGGTGAACTGCGATTCGGCCAGCTCGCGCTGCTCGGTCTGCTGCTGCGACAGCACTTCGCGCAGCTGCAGGTGGAACTCGCCGACTTCCGGCAGGCGTCGGTCGTTCAGTTCGATGGTCAGCAGCGTGCCTCGGTTGAACGGCACCTGTTCCAGGCTGGCGTTCACTTCGTCCAGGCGCTGGCCGATCGACTTGCGGGCCTCGGCGCTGTGCCGCTGCAGGGCCAGCAGGTTGTTCTTGCTCTGGTTCTGCAGCAGGTCGAAGAAGCGCTCTTCGTGCTGCGGCAGGCCATCGCGTTCCAGGCGTTCGAGGCGCGCGAGGAAGTCCTCGGCCGAGGCCACCGAGACGGTGAAGTCGCCCGATTCCTCCGGCCACTGCTGGATGAAGCGACGGAAGCAGCCGATCAGCTGGTTCTCGATGCGGTTGAGGTCCTGCTGCGAGGAAGACAGCTGCTCGTTCAGCGCGTTGCTGACCTGGCGCATGTGCGCTTCCAGCGTTTCCAGGCTGAGCGGGCCCTGCTCCTGAAGGCGCTCGGCGAGGCCGGCTTCCTGCTCCTGGGCCAGGCTCGGCAGCACCAGCGCACGGCTCTGCTGGCGTGCGCGGTCAAGGCGATCGCGCTCCTTGACCAGCTGGCCGCGCTCGACACGCACGTCTTCATAGGTGCGGCGCGACTGTTCGATGTCCGCGCGCACCGCATCGATCTGCTTGGCCAGCTTGGCGAGGTCGGCATTGCCTTCGCGCAGGTCGCGCAGCGTCGCTTCGATATCGCTGAGGCGCTGCTGCGGGGCGGCGATATCGATCTCGTTCCAGCTGATGCTGACCAGCTCGTGGCAGGCCAGGCGGCGTTCGTTGTCGCGATCACGCTGGCCACGCAGGCGCGCGATGTCGGTCTCGCAGCCGGCGATGCGCTTGGCCAGTTCCTGTGCTTCACGCTCGAAGGCGCCGACCTTGTCGTGGTTGTTGAAGCCGAGAATCCAGCGACGGCGGTCACCCACCGCACTGCGGTCGTCCTTCTCGAAGCGGTCGCCCGGATGCTTGACCTGGCCTTCGCGGGTGATGCCGCGATCGACGTTGCGCAGCTGCTTGGCATCGACGCACTCGTAGTCGAAGCGCTTGCCAAGCTCACGGCGCAGCCAGCTTTCGAACACGTGCTCGCGCAGTTCCAGCTTGTGCAGCAGCGACTTCGCCGACGGCTCGCGCGCGAACGCATCATCGTTGCGGCGCACGCGGTAGTAGGTGAAGCGCATGCCCAGGTGGGTGCGGTTCACCCACTCGGCGACGTCGTTGTAATGCTTGTCATCGACCAGCAGCGACAGCGCGAAACCGCCCAGCACGCGCTCGATGGCACCCTGCCAGCCCTGCTCTTCGGAGCGGACCTGGATCAGTTCGCCAACGAACGGCAGCGCTGCTTCGGCGATGCCCGTTTCCTCGGCCAGGCGCGCGCGCAGCTTCTGCATCGGCGCAGGGATGTTGGACGGCGTGCGCTGCATCGCTTCGAGTTCCGCACGGACTTCGCCGAAGCGGCGCTCGTCATCGCGCTTGCCACCCAGGCGATCGCTGATCGCGTCGTCCAGCGCCGAAGAGGCACGCTGGCGGTCCTGCAGCTCGTTCTGCGCGCGCTCGACCAGCTCGGCGAAGCCGTGGGCGTCGTCCGGCAGTTCCGCCTGCAGCTGCTGCGCCGCCTGGCGTGCCTGCTCGCGCTTGGCCTGGCGGCGGTCGCGCTCAGCTTCGGCACGACCCTGCTCGCGTTCCAGTTCCTCGATGCGCTCACCGCCCTGCTGGCGGCGCTGCAGCTCCAGTTCGGCCAGGCGCTCGGTGTGGTTGTCCAGTGCGGCACGGCGCTGGGCTTCTTCGCCAAGCAGGCCGCGGTCACGCACGTCCATCTCGCGCAGGCGCGCCTCGATCAGCGCCTGGCGCCGGCTTTCGCGGAAGCTGTCAACACCGAGCTTCAGCGCTTCGTCGTCGCCACGCCGGCGATGCATTTCCTTCAGGTCGTTGTAGTAGGCGCGCGCCGGCAACAGGGTTTCCACCTGGCGGCGGGCAGTGACCACCGCCTGGTGCGCGCCATCAAGCTCGGCGAAGTCGCTGACCAGGCGCTCGGCGGCGTCGAAGGTCTTCGGCGTGTCGAGCATGAAGTCGCGCAGGAAGACATTGAGGTCGCCCAGGTTCTTCGCCGACTGCGTCTTGTGCAGCAGGCGCAGCGCCATCTCGTTGTCGATGCCGAGCAGGTCGCGGAAGCGCTCGGCGTAACCGGAGAAGGTGTCGAAGTGGTGCAGGTCGGACAGCTTCTGCTTGAGCTTGCGCAGGTCCAGGTCGAAACCACCAAGATCCTTGGCGATGTCGAACGGGCGCTCGGCGATCATGTAGTGCTTGCGCACATCGCCGGCCGAGGTGCCGTTGCCGGAGATCCACAGCAGGCGCACCAGGCTGACCACGCGGCCATCGCCGGCGCGGTATTCCAGCACCAGCGCGGTCCAGGTGGCGCCCTTGCGCAGGTACTGGGTGGCGATTTCGCCGGTGCCGCTGTCCTGCTGGTCGGCCCACGCGCCACGCACGTAGGACACCAGGTTGCGGTCGCGGCCACTGCGTTCGGCTTCACGCGCGGCTGCGTTGAAGTCGACGATGGCCGGCGGCGTCAGCAGCGCGGACATGGCATCGAGCAGGGTCGACTTGCCCGAGCCGGAACGGCCGACGAACAGGAAGCCGCGCTCGGCGATCGGCACTTCGGTCAGGCCGTTGAAGGTACCCCAGTTGTGCACCTGCAGGCGGCGCATGCGGAACTGCTGCAGGCGCGGGTCCGGCAGGCCTTCGTTGAACAGGGCGGGAGTGTGCTTGGAGATAGCCATGCGATGGTCGGGTCTCTCAGGCCTCGGCGGCCGGGGTTTCGCGCAGCTGGCGGTAGACCGCCGAGAGCTGGGACACGTCTTCGGCGGAGAACAGCAGCTTCAGCGCCGGCGAGACTTCGTGGCGGTCTTCCTGGCCGCTGAGGCGGGTCAGGATGTGGTTGTCCTTCATCTTCTGCACCGCCGAAGCGACACGGCGGTTGAAGCCGGCGCGGTCGGTGGACAGGTTCTTCTCGTAGATGGCCAGCGCTTCGGCCATCTCGGCGTCGGCGACCACCGCGCGGTTGCCGCGCGCATCGGCCTCGGCCAGCTGTTGGCGAAGGTACAGCAGCAGCACCGAGTCGATGAAGGTCAGCGGCGAGGTGCGCAGCAGCACCGGCGCATCAACGTCTTCGGTATCGGCCTGGCGGGTGAACGCCACGCCGCTGTCACGATCGAGCACCAGTTCCAGGAACAGGTCCGCCAGCGACGAGCGGATGGCCGCCTCGCTGCGGATCAGCGCTGGCCACAGTTTGGCGTGGCGCAGCTGGTCGATGCTGGGGCCGATCAGCAGCTGGCACAGCGCGCGGCGCGCATCCAGCGGCAGGCGCCCGGTATCGCCGAGGTAATACACGTCGTTGCCACGGCGGGGCTGCGCCACGGCCGCCACCGGCTCGGCCTCGTAGGCGTCTTCCGCCACGTCGGCCTGCGGTGCGTCGATGGGATCTTCATGCCAGCTCATGGCGTCTCTCCTGAGTGAACCAAACCAGCGGGATGCGGGCGCGACGGATCTGGCCGTCGCCACCACGCCATTGCGCAAGCTCCTGCTCGCCGGCAACCACGTTGCCGAAGCGCGTGCCCAGCGACAGGTAGCCGATGACGCTGCCGAGGCCCTGCGGCGCTTCGCGCTGCGACAGGGCCTGGGCGATGCTGAGCCGCGGCTGTGCATCGAGCAGGTCGTGCAGGTCGCGGCGCAGGGTACGGAAATCGATTTCGGACGAGGCGACCAGATCACCGACGCTTTCCAGGCTGATGGCCGCGGCGTCGTTGTACTCGACATTGCCATCGACCTGGGCACTGCGCGGATCGTGCAGCCTCCACTGCGACCACGAGCGCAGGCGGCTGGTGGTCAACTGCAGGTCACGGCCGATGCCACGCTGTGCGGGGAATTCGTCGCGCAGGGCCAGCGCTTCGGACTGCGCCTGCTTCAGCAGCTGGTTGAGGCGACGCTGTTCCAGGTAGCCACGGCTCTGCACGAAGCCGCGCAGGCTGCGCGCGAAGTTCTGCAGCACGTCGTGCACCTGGCCACCGCGTTCGAGCATGGTGCTGGTGAAGCTGCGCAGGAAGTTGCGTTCGTTGCGGTCCAGGCGGCGCGCAAAGCCACGCGCCAGCACCGCTTCCAGCGCGGCATCGAGCTGGGCGCTCTGCTCGGCGTCGTTGAGCAGGCGCCAGAACGCCTGGAAACTGCGCCCGGCGTCACTTTCGCCGATGACATCCACGCCTTCGAACAGCTGCGACAACACGTCGCCGCGCTCGCCCTCGTCGTCGATGATGCGTTCGCGGAAATCGCGATTGAGCTGCTCGAAGTCATCGCGCACACGGCGGAAGTCCTCGGTCAGCTCGTCGGCCAGACCGATGATCTGGCGGGTGCGTTCCAGCGCGCGCTTGCCGTCCAGCGCAACCACGCGGCCAGTGCCGACCCGGGCGATTTCGGCATCGATGCGGTCGCGCTCGTCGTGCAGCGCGGACAGGCGCGCATCAGGATCGGCTTCGGTCTGCGCAGCCAGCGCCGAGAGCTGCTCAATGACCAGCGCCAGGCGGCTTTCGGTGGCGGCCACGCGGGCCTGCTCGAGGCCGTCGGCGAAGCGGATCGCCTGCAGTGCGGCGGTGGACAGCTCGTACTGCTCCTGGTCGGCGCCTTCGGGCAAACGGCGTTCCAGCCAGCCCTGGGCCAGCCAGTGCGCGATGTAGGCCTGCGCGGTACGCGGCAGCTCGCGCGAGAGTTCATCGCCGGCCAGCTGGTCCAGCGCGCGCTGCAGGCGCTCGTTGAGCACCGATGAAGGCAACGTGCGCTCGCCGTCCATCAGCAGGCCCTGCAACAGGCCGATGATTTCCGGGGCGTGGTCGGCGGCAAGCAGCTTCCACTGGGGCTGTTCGCGCAGGTGGCGGTAACGGGCAATACGTTCGCGATGCTTCATGCAGCGAAAGAAGTCTGTAGGGCTGACAGGGACGAGCCGCCATGCACGGCTGCCGCGGGGGCAGCCGTGGGCATGCCGGCCGCCAGGGGCCGGCGCGGTGCGGGCAAGCGGCTCAGCGCTTGCCGCCCACTTCGATGAAGCGCAGGAACTCGGCGCGGGTGCGCGCGTCGTCGCGGAAGCTGCCCAGCATCTTGGAGGTGACCATGCTGACGCCGCGCTTGTGGATGCCGCGCGTGGTCATGCACTCGTGGGCGCCTTCAACGACCACGCCGACACCGATCGGCTGCAGCACATCCTGGATGCACTGGGCGATCTGCGCGGTCATCTTTTCCTGCACCTGGAAGCGCCGGGCGTAGGCTTCGACGACGCGGGCCAGCTTGCTGATGCCCACCACCTTGCCGGCCGGCAGGTAGCCGACGTGCACGCGGCCGATGATCGGCGCCATGTGGTGCTCGCAGTGGCTTTCGTACTCGATGTCCCGCAGGACGATGAGTTCGTCGTAGCCGGCCACTTCCTCGAAGGTCCGCTCCATGTAGGCGCGCGGGTCGTCGCGGTAACCGCTGAACCAGTCGCCGTAGGCTTCGGCGACACGGCGGGGGGTATCCAGCAGGCCTTCACGGGACGGGTCCTCACCGGCCCAGCGCAGCAGGGTGCGCACCGCATCCTCGGCCTGGTCCTGGGTCACGTCGCCCTGCGGGGCGGCCTTTTCGTTGTTCTTGCTCATTGCGTACAGCGTCCCGAACGGGGGGCGAGCATCGTACCCGACCGGGGGGTGGGTCGTCCTGTTGGGACGGTTCATCGGGGGTCGTTGCTGGCGCGTCGTTGCTATCGGATTGGAGGAGGAGAGGGGGCTGCGCAGGACACGCCGTGAACCCGTCCCTGGGGGCTCGATGGCGCCATCCATGGCGCCAACGGTCCCGCGCAACCCCCTCTCCCCCTCCCTGACGTTTTCCTGAGGGCGCGGCCGGACCGCCCGAAAGCGGGGTCAAAAGCTTGGGTTCATGGCTTCGGAAGCGCCGCGCGACTGCGCGACTGCTGTGGTGGGTGCGAACCGTTGGTCCGCACAGCTTTGGCTTCTGCCCCTGCCTTTAAAGAGCCAACCCACCGCGCTCGCGGGGGATGGGAAGGCAGCGGGGGCCGGGCGGGGCAGGACCGTCCGCGGCATGGATGCCGCGGCCGAGCCCCCAAGGGTGAGGGCGCTTTGCTTGCGAGGCATGCCTCGCAAGCGCCCGAACGCACAGCCGCCAGCGGCTGGGCCGGACCCCGGAGGGGGGTTCACGGCGTGTCCTGCACCGTCCGGCGCCCGCTGCCCCACCCGACACCACACAGGCGCAACGCTTTCCTCACTACACCCCACCCATTCAGAAAAACCTATTGATAGGAATGAAATTAGTAGTATCCTATCTATCTCTTATGGACCGACCCCTCGACGAGCGCACCGTGCTGCAGATGCAGCTCAGCTCCGGCCTGCTGTACGCAGGGCGGCAGTGGCAGCGCTTGGCCGACAGTCGGCTCGGCAGCTACGGCATCTCCACCGCCTGCACCATGCCCCTGCTGATGATCGGACGCTCCGGCGGTGGCATCCGCCAGGTGGCACTGGCCCAGCAGCTGGGCATGGAAGGGCCCTCCCTGGTGCGCCTGCTGGACAAGCTGTGCGCCAGCGACCTGGTCCGCCGCGAAAGCGATGCCAGCGACCGCCGCGCCAACCTGCTGTGGCTGACCGACGCCGGGCAGGCGCTGGTCAGCGAGCTGGAAGACCAGCTGATCGGCCTGCGCCAGGACGTGTTCGGCGAGCTTTCCATGGATGAACTGCACGCCGTGCTGAAGGCCTGGCGCCTGCTGGCCGAGGCCGCCGACCGCATCACGTAAGAGCGCTGCCCCCGAACACCGCCGCTGCCGTGCATACGCCAGCGGCTTTTGCCCGTTGCCGTTGTTCTGTTGTCCCTCCCCTCCCCCACCTCGCCCCCGCCCCTTCCGATGCCCGGTGAATTCAGTCTCCATGGAGTGTTCGTCCCGACCCTGCTCGGGTTGATGTTGTTGGCCTACTTGGTCAACAGCGGCCTGCACGCGCTGCTGCAGCGTGCCGGCGCCTATCGCCATGTATGGCACCCGGCGCTGTTCAACCTGGCGCTGTACGGGATCGTGCTTGGCCTGCTGTTCCACCTCCTGCGTTGGATGCAATCGTGAACAAGATCGTGAAGAAGACCCTGCCCATACTGCTGACCAGCGCAGCCGTGATCGTCGCCCTGCTGGTGCTGCGCCAGCTGTGGGTCTATTACATGGATGAGCCGTGGACCCGCGACGCCCATGTCGGTGCCGACGTGGTGCAGGTGGCACCGGACGTGTCCGGGCTGGTGGAAACGGTGAACGTGGCCGACAACCAGGCGGTGAAGAAGGGCGACGTGCTGTTCGTGATCGACCGCGCGCGCTACCGCATCGCGCTGGAACAGGCCAAGGCCAGCCTGTCCGAGCGCCAGGCCTCGGTGGCGCAGCTGCGCCGCGAAATCGGCCGTGACCGCAGCCTGCAGGATCTGGTCGCCGCCGAGGACGCCGAAGTGCGCCGCGCCAAGCTGCAGGCTGCACAGGCTGCGCTGGGCACCGCACAGGCGGCGGTCGACCTGGCCGAGCTCAACCTGGGCCGCACCGAGGTGCGCGCACCGGCCGATGGCCGGGTCAACGACCGCACCATGCGCGTGGGCGACTACGTGGTGGCCGGCAAGCCGGTGCTGGCGCTGCTGGACACCGGCTCGTTCCGCATCGACGGCTACTTCGAGGAAACCCGCCTGCGCGGCGTGGCCCCGGGGCAGCGCGTGGACATCCGCCTGATGGGCGAATCGGCGCCGCTGCGCGGCCATGTCGAGAGCATCGCCGCCGGCATCGAGGATCGCTACCGCAGCAACGGCAGCACCCTGCTGCCGAACGTGACCCCGGCCTTCGACTGGGTGCGGCTGGCGCAGCGCATTCCGGTGCGCATCGCCATCGACGAAGTGCCAAAGGGCGTTGAGCTGATTGCCGGCCGTACCGCCACGGTGACCGTACAGACCAACAGCACCAAGCATGCAGACAAGGTCGGCACCGCGCCGACACAGGCGGGCCTGTGAACGCCACCCTGCCCCGTCTCGGCCTGATCGTCGCGCTGGCCAGCCTGGCCGCGTGCAGGACCGTCGGCCCGGACTACGCGCTGCCGGAAGGCTCGGCGTTCAAGCGCCCGGAGGCCAATGCGGCCTTCATCGATACGCAGAACCCGCAGGTGGCCGCCAACCAGGCGCTGCCCGACCGCTGGTGGTCGTTGTACAACGACCCGGTGCTGGACGGGCTGATCACCCAGGCGCTGCGTGACAACGTGGAACTGAAGGCCGCCGATGCGCACCTGCGCCGCGCCGCCGCCGTGTACGAACAGGCGCTGGACGCCGGCGGCTTCGAGTACGAGGCCGAGGCCGGCGTCAGCCGCGCGCAGCTGTCGGCCGAATCGTTCCTGCAGGAGCACGAGCTGCCGGTGATCAACCTGGCCGATGGCAAGTTCGCGGTCAGCTACCAGTTCGACCTGTTCGGCAAGCTCAAGCGCGGCGCCGAAGCGGCGCGTGCCGACGAGCAGTCGGTGGCGGCGGCACGCGATCTGGCCCAGGTCAGTGTGGTCGCCCAGGTGGCCGACAGCTACCTGGAAATCTGCCATGCCAACCACGAACTGCACGTGGCCGAGCATTCGCTGCAGCTGCAACAGCGCAGCCGCACCGTTACCGAGCGCCTGATCGCGGCTGGCCGTGGCACGCCGCCGGAGCTGGCCCGCGCCAATGCCCAGGTGGCGCTGCTGGAAGCTGCACTGCCGCCGCTGCATGCGCAGCGCTCGGCGGCCGCCTATTCGCTGGCCGCCCTGCTCGGGCAGACCCCGGGCCAGCTGCCGGCTGGCGTGATCGACTGTGCACACGCCCCCGGCCTGGCGCAGCCGCTGCCGGTCGGTGATGGCCGCGCGCTGCTGCAGCGCCGCCCGGACGTGCGCCAGGCCGAACGCAAGTTGGCCTCGGCCACCGCGCGCATTGGCGTGGCCACCGCCGAGCTGTATCCGGACATCCGCCTGGGTGCCTCGGTGGGTGCCGCCGGCCTGCTGGAAGACTTCGGCACGCCGATGACCCAGCAATGGTCGATCGGCCCGCTGATCTCGTGGACGTTGCCGTCGTCGGGCACGCACGCGCGCATCCACGCCGCCGAAGCCGGTGCCGACGCGGCGCTGGCCGAGTTCGACCACACGGTCCTGCAGGCGCTGCGCGAGACCCAGACCGCGCTGGACCGCTATGCGCAGGACCTGCGCCGGCTGCAGTCGCTGCGCATCGCGCAGGAGCAGGCCGCACTGGCTGCCGAGCAGAACCGCCGGCTGTACCAGGGTGGCCGCACGCCGTACCTGTCCAGCCTGGATGCCGACCGCAGCCTGGCCACCAGCGATGCCACCCTGGCCGCCGCCGAAGCGCAGGTCTCACGCGACCAGATCCATCTGTTCCTGGTGCTGGGCGGCGGCTGGCAAGCCAGCACCGCTGCGGCCGGCACCCCGACCGCAGCGAAGTAAGCCATGAACGCGCTGACCGACCGCCAGGCCTGGCTGTTCTCGATCAAGACCTACCTGGCCGCGGTGGCCGCGCTGTACATCGCCATGGCCGGCAACCTGTCGCGCCCGTACTGGGCGATGGGCACGGTGTACATCGTCAGCCAGCCGCTGCTGGGCCCGACCCGTGCCAAGGGCGTGTACCGCATCGTCGGCACCCTGGTGGCCGGCCTGGCCACCCTGCTGGTGCTGCCGGCACTGGTGGAAACGCCGCTGGTCCTGAGCGCGGCGATGTCGATCTGGCTGGCCGGCTGCCTGTTCATGGCCCTGCTCAACCGCGGGCCGCGCGGCTACGCGTTCCTGTTGGCCGGCTACACCACCGCCTTCATCGGCTTCCCCGCAGTGACCTCGCCGGAAACCATCTTCGACACGGTGGTGGCGCGCAGCGAGGAGATCATCCTCGGCACGGTGGTGGCGGTGCTGTTCGCCTCGCTGCTGTTCCCGGCCTCGGTGCGCCCGATGCTGCGCGCCCGCATCGGCAACTGGATGGAGGACGCCGCGCAGTGGTGCCGGCAGATCCTGGAACGTGGCCGTGCACACGCGCCGCGCAACCGGTTGGCCGCCGATCTGGTGCAGTTCGAGGCGCTGATCGAATTCCTGCGCCGCGATGATCCACGCCATGCAGGGTCGGCGGTATCGATGGAGCGCCTGCGCGAGCGCATGCTGCTGCTGTTGCCGGTGCTGTCCTCGATCGCCGACCGCCTGAGTGCGCTGCGCAGCGATGGCCAGGCGTTGCCGGAAGGCCTGCCGGAGCTGATCGACGACATCCACGACTGGCTCGACGGGCCGACCAATGCCAGCGAGTACGCCCGCCTGCGCGCGCGCATCAGTGCGCTGAAGCCGCAGGTGGACCGCGACCTGCAGCACCTGCAGCTCGCCAGCCTGCTGCTGCGCCTGGAAGAACTGGTGGACCTGTGGCAGGACTGCCGCACCCTGCAGCACGCCATCGACCACGGCACCGCGCCGCTGGACCGCGCGCACTACCGCATCCGCACCGAACGCGTGGCCGCCGACAAGCACGTCGACTACGGCATGGCGCTGTTCTCCGCGCTCAGTGCCGGCGTGGCACTGATGAGCTACTGCGTGTTGTGGATCGCGCTGGGTTGGGAAGGCGGCGGCAACGGCGCGATGATGGCCGCGGTGACCGCCGCGTTCTTCGCCGCACAGGACGATCCGGCACCGAGCATGGTGTCGTTCCTGGTGTGGGCGATGGTCGCCTCGGTGGTGGCCGGCGTGTACCTGTTCGGCGTGTTCCCGGCCGTGCACGACTTTGGCCTGCTGGCACTGGTGCTGGCGGTGGCGTTCCTGCCGCTGGGGCTGATGCTGCACCACCCCAAGAGCGCGTTGTTCGCGCTGCCGCTGACAGTGAACCTGGCCGCGCTGCTGAGCCTGCAGAACACCTACAGCGCCAACATCCAGACCTTCCTCAACTCGTCCATCGCAATGTTCATCGGCATTGGCTTTGCGGTGGTGATGACCCGCCTGTTCCGTTCGGTGGGTGCCGAATGGACCGCGCGCCGGCTGGTGCGGCAGGGCTGGACCACGCTGGCCGAAGCCGCCGAAGGGCGTGGCCAGCAGGACCGCCAGCGCTTCGCCGCGCGCATGCTCGACCTGCTGGGCCTGCTCGCACCGCGCCTGGCGGCGACGCCCGAGGGCAGTGACATCGCTTCGGTGGACATGCTCAATGAGGCGCGCATCGGCCTGAACATCCTGCAGCTGCGCCGCGCGCGGCTGGAGCTGCCCGAGCGCAGCCGCGAAGCGGTCGAGCACATCCTGGAAGAGATCGCCGTGCATTACCGCCGTCAGATCGCCGCGCGCAAACCCAT
Organism: Stenotrophomonas sp. GD03819; assembly: GCF_029841665.1. Lineage (NCBI taxonomy): Bacteria > Pseudomonadati > Pseudomonadota > Gammaproteobacteria > Lysobacterales > Lysobacteraceae > Stenotrophomonas > Stenotrophomonas sp. GD03819. The sequence continues at coordinate 100,128 of NZ_JAOCEW010000012.1, read as the reverse complement.
TGTGGCGGCCGAGGCGCTGCGTGAGCGGCTGGATACCTCGCTGGGCCGGGTCGGCAGCGTGGGCGCCTGCAAGGCCCGCGACGAGGCGCTGATGGGCCTGATCGGGCTGCGCTTTGCGTTGTTCCCGGAGGCGAAAGCGTTGGCGCCGGGGCTGGCAATGGACACGGCGACGCAGACGTAGCGCGCTACCCTGTGTGCCCGCAGACCCCGGCACTGCAACAGGACGGTTCAATGAGTTACGACATGATGGTGTTCGAGGCCAGCGCCGCCCCACGTGAGGCGGCGGCTTTCATCGCCTGGTTCGAAAAGCAGACGCAGTGGAACGAGCGCCACGAGTATGACGACCCGGCCGTCAGCAGCCCGGCGCTGCAGGCGTGGTTCACGGAGATGGCGCAGGACTTCCCGCCGTTGAACGGCCCATTGAGCAACGACGATGACGATCGTGCCGAAGTGACCGAGTACAGCATCGGTCAGCAGGTGATCTATGGCGCATTCACCTATTCGGTGGCCGAGCACGCGCATGGTCGCGTGCAGGACCTGGCCGAGAAGCACGGCGTGGGGTTCTTCGATGTGAGCGCCGATGAAGCGGCGATCGTGTTCCCCGATGGCCTGGTGCTGATCGCGGAATGACGGGGGCGGCAGGGCTGCGCCCTGCACCTGCCGAATCAACGTCAACGTCAAAAGCGGGTATTCCTTGGGATGGCGGGGTGGGTCCGGTTGAGGGGGACGCCGTAAACCCATCCATGGGGGCTTGGTCGCGGCATCCATGCCGCTCACACCCCCTCAACCGGACCCACCCCGCCTTCGACAGTTTCCTGCGAGCTGTCGGCACGGCGTTCTGCTCTGGTGGGTGTCGACCTTGGTCGACACGGTAGATCCACGGCATGCGTGGATGAACGTCGGAATGATCGAAGTACGCTGTTGTAGAGTCGAGTCATGCTCGACTGCTTCTGCCTGGCGATCAGGTGAAGGGGTCAGAGCCCGTTCCCGAAGGGAACGGGATCCGACCCCCGTTCAGAACAACCTGCCCTGCACCGTAGGCTGTTCGATGCGCGCCGGTGCTTCGGCCACCGCTTCCACGCCCAGCCGCCAGGCCAGGCCACCCAGTCGACTGGCGTGGCGTTTCAATGCGGCCTGCAGCACCTCTGCGCTGCCTGCTACGTGCAGGCGCTGGCGGGCACGGGTCAGGCCGGTGTAGACCAGTTCGCGCGACAGCACGCGGCTATCCTGGCGTGGCAGCTGCAACCACACTTCGTCGAACTCCGAGCCCTGTGCCTTGTGTACGGTCATCGCGAACGCGCTTTCGTGCGCGGGCAGTGCGGCCGGGTGGAAGGCGCGTGGCTGCTCGACGGTATCGCCGGGGAACCAGGCCACCATCGCGCCGCTGCCATCGCGCAGGCAGATGCCGATATCGCCGTTGAACAGGCGGTGCCGGTAGCTGTTCTCGGTGACCAGCAGCAGGCGGCCCTGGAAGTAGCCCGGGGTGTTGCCGGCCAGCAGCTGTTCGATGCGGCTGTTGAGCCCGCGCGCGCCCTGCGGGCCTTCGCGCAATGCGGTCAGCACGCGCAGGCGCCCGGCCTGCTGCAGGGCACTTACCGGATCAGCGGCCTCGGCCAGCGCGCGCCAGTGGCCGAGCAGATGCTCGCGTTGGCCACGCAATGGGTCGGCTTCGCCTTCATGGAAATGCACGCCAGCCAGTGAACCGCCACGCAGCAGCTGCAATGCGGTGCTGCTGTCGCCTTCGCGCACGGCATGCGCCAGCGGCGCCAGGTCCAGCGCATCACTCTGACGGTAACCGCGCTGCAGCTGCACGCGGCGGCCAGCAAAGGCGCGTGGTGCCGCCGGCGGCTGCAAGGTGGCCGGCGCCAGCAGTCCATGCAGTGCCTGCGCGTCGTCGGCGCGGGTGCCGATGCCATCGCCGCTGGCGCGCAGGATCGCGCTGAGTACGTCGCCGGCTTCCACCGACGGCAGCTGGTCCGGGTCGCCGAGCAGGATCAGCCGGGTGCCACTGGCGATCGCATCGACCAGCTTGGCCATCATCGGCAGATCGATCATCGACGCTTCGTCGACCACCACCACATCCACCGGCAGTGGATTATCAGCGTGGTGGCGGAAGCGCAGTGAATCGGGAATCACGCCGAGCAGGCGATGCAGGGTGGTGCCGGTACTGGGCAATGCCGTGCACAACGTCGCATCCACTCCTTGTTCCTGCAGCCGTTGCACGGCTACGCGAAGGCTCTCGGCCATGCGCTCGGCAGCGCGACCGGTCGGCGCGGCCAACGCCACCTCGGGCAGCGGCTGGCCGGCATGCCGGGCCTGCGCCGCCAGCAGCAGCAACAGGCGCGCGATGGTGGTGGTCTTGCCGGTGCCGGGGCCGCCGGTGACCAGTGCCAGCGGATGGCGCAGGGTCACGCCGGCTGCGCGTGCCTGGTGATCTTCACTGTTCAATGCCTGCGGGAACAGCTGCGCGAACAGCGGCGCCAACGCCGCCATGTCCGGCGCCGGCAGCGGATGCCGGCCGATGCGCTGCAGCCCGGCCGCCAACTGACGCTCGTACTCGCGATAGCGGCGCAGGTAGAGCAGGCCGTTCTCCAGCACCAGTGGCGCATCCTCGGCGATGGCGTCGGACTGCTCGGGTGTCGCCACCCACGGCGACGCACGCAACTGTGCCATCCAGTCGTGCGCGGCAGGCCACTCGGGCACGCCTTCCAGCAACCGCTGCGGTTGTGCCGGATCGAACGCGGCGTGGCCCTGCGATACCGCCAGCGAGGCCAGCGCCGCCGCCAGCGCCACACTCTCGGGCGTGTCGTCGCGCAGCCGCTGCAGGCTGGTCGCCAACGCGTGATCAAGGGTGCGCAGCTGGCCCTTCTGGTGCAGTTCCTTCAGCAGGCTCATGCGCTGGCTCCACGTGCACGTGCGGCCAGTTCGGCCTGGGCCTGCTCGCCACCGGCGAACAACGCATCCAGGGCATCCACCAACGCCAGCGGGAAACGGTCCACATGCACGCCATTGCCGGTGCCATCCAGGCCGCGGCAGAACAGGTAGCGGATGCCGCCCATGTCACGTTCGTAGTCGTAGGCCGCGCCCAGGCGGAAGCGCAACCAGCGATGCAGGGCCACGGTGTAGATCAGCGCCTGCAGGTCGTACTCGCTGTGCCGCATGGCAATGGCCAGCAGGTCCGGGCTGTAGCCGGGCAGGCGGTTGGACTTGTAGTCGAGCACGTACCAGCGCCCGTCGCGCACGTAGGTCAGGTCGATCATGCCGGTCATCAGCCCTTCCAGGCGGCGACGCTGGCCGAAGCCTCGACGACCACTGGAAACGCCGTGCGCATGAAGGACCTGCAGCAGCGCCGGCACCGTGGTCGGTTCGATGGCGAAATGGAAGTCGATTTCTGCGCGGCGCTCGCCTTCACCCAGGCTGTGCAGCGCACCGCCTTCAGGTAGCGGCACGGTCAGCGTGTGGCCAACCAGCGGCACCAGCACGGCCACGCCGTCGTCCAGATCGACATCGGCATAGCCTTCGTCGTGCAGCGCCTTGCGCAGCACCTCGGCCTGCCCCTCAGGGGCTTCCAGGCCCGGCTGCCAGTCAGCCCAGGCAGCAAAGTCGACGTTCTCCATCGCCTCATGCAGCACGTTGCCGAAGCGACTGCCCATGAAGCGCGGATCGAGCGGGGCGTTGTCCTCGGCGGCCGCGGTGGGTTCAGGCAGCGCCGGTTCCAATGGCAGTTCCGGGCCGGCCGGTTCGTCGGCGGCCGGTGCCGGCAGCTCGGTGGCGGCCGCTTCGATATCGCTGCCAACGCCTGCATCTGCGTGGGCCAGCTGGGTAAAGCTGTACACCCACCAGTCGTGCGGCACGCGCCGGGTCAGTGCACGCACGGCTGGAAGCTCACCTTCCACTTCGGCCGCCAGCTGCGGCAGCGTGGCCGGCGCCTCGCTGTCATCGATGTGCACATCGGCGAGCGCGCGCAGCGCCTGCAGGTCACCCAGCAGCGGCGCCAGCCGCGTCTTGCCGAGCCCGGCCAGATCACCCACGGCGATCCACAGCGCATGCTCGGCGCGGGTCAGTCCCACATACAGCAGGCGCGCATCCTCGGCGCGCTGCTCGCGTTCGCGCTGCGCGGTGGCCGCTTCCCAGGCCTCGTCCTTGTCCAGCTTCCAGTGCAGCTGGCGCTGGCCGCCCACATGCACCGTGCAGTGCGAGGCCGTGTTCGGTGCGCCGCCGTCGATGCCGACGAAGGGCAGAAACACCAGCGGATACTCCAGGCCCTTGCTCTTGTGCAGGGTGATGATCTGCACGCGGCGCGCGTCCGATTCCAGGCGCAGCAGCTGCTGCTCGTCATCCTGGTCGGCGCTGGCCATCTGCCCCTGCAACCAGTCCAGCAGCCCGTGCATGCCCAGCGCCTGCGCGGAGGCTTCCTGCAGCAGTTCACCCAGCTGCAGGTAATTGGTGAGGCGGCGCTCGCCATCGATCAGCGCCAGCAGACGCTCGCCCTGCGCGGCACAGACATCGGCGATCACCGCGAACGGCCCGCCGCGCTGCCAGCGCTCTCGCCAGTGCAGCAGCTGCGCCTGGAACCCGCGTTGCAGGTCGCCCTCGCGTTCCATCGCCGCAATCGCACTTGCGCGCTGGCCGAGCAGTACCGTGGCCAGCGCTGCGCGCAGGCGGCCCTCGTCGGCCGGTTGCAGCAGTGCCAGCAGCAGCGCACGCAGATCACGCGCTTCAGGCGTGGAAAACAGGCTCTGCTTGCCGGCTGCCACTGCCGGAATGCCGACCGCGGCCAGTGCGCGCTGCACCAGGGTGGCCTCGCGATGCGAGCGCACCAGCACCGCGATGTCACCGGGCTGCACCGGGCGCCCACGCAACACGGCATTGCCCGCACGCGCCTCGACCAGGATCTGGTGAATCGCGGCCACGCAGGCCTGGGTCGCCGCATCGCGCGAGGCATCGGCGCTCATCGCCTTGTCACCGCCACTGCGCAGCACGCGCAGGGTGAGCGCCGCGGCGGCATGGCCGTCGCGCTGGTAGTCCGCATCGCTGCGCACGCCACCGGGCCGCACCGGCTCGAACTGGATGTCGCGTTCGAGGAAGGCGTCTTCGCCGGCGTTGTCGTACAGCGCCTGCAGCGCGCGCAGCACAGCGGGTCGCGAGCGGAAGTTCTGGTCCAGCACCGGCGCCTGCTGCGCCACCTGCTTGGCCTTCAGGTAAGTGTGGATATCACCGCCGCGGAAACCGTAGATCGCCTGCTTGGGGTCGCCGATCAGGAACAACGCCGGTGCCAGGCCCAGCTCGCGCACCTCCGGCGAATCGCCGAACACGGTGTGGAAGATGCCCCACTGGCGATCGTCGGTATCCTGGAACTCATCAACCAGCGCGATGCGGTACTGCGCGCGCAGCTGCCTGACCAGCGTCAGTCGCTGCGGGCCTTCCAGGGCGAGCGCTACGCCATCGATCAGATCGTCGTAGGTCTGCACCCGGCGGATGCGCTTCAGTGCCTGCAGCCGCTGCGTGGCGTCGGCGCGAAGCGCGTGCAGGAAATTCAATGCGGTGGCACGCAACCAGGCATCGCGTTCGGCCAGCAGCACGACATAGCGCGCCAGCGGTGCCTGCAATGGCGACGACGGCGTGCGCTCGGCGAATTTCTTGTTGGTCTTGGCGGCCAACGCCTCCGGCAGCAGCGCCGGCAGGCGTTCGCTGATCAGCAGCTCGCGCGGGTCGGCGCGCTCGGCCCAGGCCAGCAGCTGCCGGCCCAGCGGATGCAGCCAGCCCAGCTTGTAGGACACGCCGTTGAGCCACTTGTTGTCGACCGCATCGCAGAGGTCGATGAAGAACTGCTCGCCGTGTTCGCGTACGCGTGCAGACAGCTCTTCCGCCGCGCCCTGCAGGGCCATATGCGGATCGGGCAACGCCACCGGCTGCGGCAACGGATGCAGTGGCGGCGCGGCCAGCAGCGCGCGCAGATCGGCGGCCAGCGCGTCCGGGTTGGACCACAGCCAGGTCAGCGGCTCCAGCGTGGCCGGGTCATTGGCATGCACGCGCCATAGATCCGCTGCCAGTTCCTCCAGCAGCTCGCGGTCACTGGCCAGCAGTTCCGGCGGGTCGAAGGTATGGCCGCTTTCCAGCGCATGCTCGCGCAGCACGCGGGTGCAGAAGCCGTGGATGGTGAAGATGGACGCCAGATCGATCTCGTCTGCGGCCACCTGCAGGCGGCGTTTCAATGCGGCGGCGCTTTCGCTGCCCTCGTGCAGATGACGCTGCAGCACCGCGCGGGTGAGGCGCACGTCCGGCGCTTCGCCCTCGTCCCGTTCCAGATCGACCAGGCGTGCGGCCAGCGCCAGGCGCTCGCGTATGCGCTTGCGTAGTTCCTGGGTGGCGGCGTCGGTGAAGGTCACTGCCAGGATCTGGCCGATGCGCAGGCCCTGCTCCACCACCAGGCGGGTGAACAGCGTGGCCAGGGTGAAGGTCTTACCGGTGCCGGCGCTGGCTTCGATGAGGCGGATGCCGTCCAGCGGCAGGGCCAGGTAGGGATCACGGCTGAGGGATTCGATGCCGTCTTCGGCGATGGCGGCGCTCATGCGTTGCCCTCCTGGCGTGCTTCGGCACCGAGAGTGCGGCCTTCGCGCACCGCGCTGAAGACCACCTGGCTGTTGCGCAGCAGGTCGGCATAACTGGCATCGGTGGCGAACGGGTCTGCGCCGCGCAGCAGCAGCTGCCAGGCGTCGCTGCTGGATTCACCCCAGGTGCGGTCGCTGCCGTGCCATTGCTTCCAGCCTTCGCTGCGCTGTTTTTCTGTCGGCGCGTTGTACAGCACCCAGCCGGTATACGGGGCAAAGCGCAGCGGCTCGCGCAGGCCACGCTGGCGCAGCTGCAGCAGCGCACGCAGCGCCGCGCGCGCCGCCGGAACGCTCAATGCCGGCAGCACATGCGGGCCGGGGCCGGCATCGCCGCCATCGTGGAACTGCACGAGGGGCAGCGCGTCGCCAGCGGCGTTGGCCAGCAGCCAGTCCAGGCCCTGGCGGATCACTGCATTGCCATTGAGCGTGCCGGCACGCAGGCGCACCAGCCCTTCGGGATGCCGATCGGCCACGCGGCCATGCAGGCGCACGCCATCGATGTCCACTTCGTAGCGGCGGCTTTCCAGTGGATCGCCCTGCATCCAGCCCAGCAGCGCACTGGCATACGGGCGTGTCTTCAACTGCTCCACCTCGAACTGGCGCTGGCCCAATGGACCTGACGGCAGCAGGCCACGCGCGCGCAGCCGCGGGTACAAGGGCTCGGTGTCGCCGCTGAGCGTGGCGCGTACCACCGCCGCCTGCACGCTGCGCTTTTCCGGCCCGCGCGACGACAGCACCAGCGGTTCCAGGTCATCGACCTCCTCGACATCGTCGGCCAGGCGCAGGCCCAGCGACTGTGCGAGGAACTGCCCGGCCGGGTCGCACAGGAAGCGGCGCAGGGTATCGAGCGCGACCTCCTCTTCCACCGCATCGTCGAGCGGCGGCGGCAACGGTGCATCGAACCATGGCTGCAGGCCACCGCGCTGGCCGGTCAGGCGACCGGCGGCCGGATGCCACTGGCGGCGATAGCTGAAGCGGCGTGGATCGCCATCACCGAACGCGGCTGGCGAGAACGGCTGCAAGGCGTGACGCACGGTGAAGTCGCGGACCGCCGCAGGCGGATCGAGGTGATACGCGGCGGCGGCATCGATCAGTTCGCTGACCAGTACCGACGGCTCACGCACGCTGCCATCGCGCGGATCGGCGCCGAGATAGCTGAGATAGAACACCTCCTGCGCGGCCGCGAACAGCTGCAGGAACAGGAAGCGGTCATCCTCGCGGGTGGAGCGGTCGCCCGGACGGCGGCGCGGCGTATCCAGCTCGGCGGTGAGCTGGTTGAGACCGGCGGCAGGGTCACGGCGGGGGAAATCGCCATCATTGAGACCGAGCACGCAGATCACCCGGAACGGCAGCAGCCGCATCGGCACCATGCGGCCGAAACTGATGCCACCGGTCAGCAGCGGTGCGCGCGTATCGGCCTCCCCCAGTACGCCGGCGAAGTGCGAACGCACCACCTCCGGCGGCACGCCGTCTTCGAAACCGGCCTTGGCGGCATCGTCGGCGAACTGGTTGAGCAGCTTGCGCAGGCGCTCCAGCGCGCGCTGGCTGTTGGGCGAGCTGGGCGCGGTGGGCAGCAGTGCATCCAGCAGCGACAGCAGGCGCTGCCGCCACTGCGCCGGGGTCAGCAGCTCGCCGAGGCGACGCTGATAGATCGCCAGCACGCGCAACAGGCGCAGCAGCCGGTCCAGCGCGTCCAGCGCGCCGCCTTCCAGTTCGATCCACGGCGCCACACCGGCCAGGTCAGCCTCACTGCCGGTGGCATGGCCGAGTACCAGGCGATCCAGCGCGAACTGCCAGGTGTAGGCGTCGTCGGCCGGTGCCTGGTGCTGGTTGCGGTGCTTCGCATCCAGGCCCCAGCGTGCACCGGCCTGCTGCAGCCAGCCATGCAGGCGATCGAAGTCCACCGCTTCCAGCCCGGCCGCTTCGGCCAGCGGCGCGCTGGCCAGCAGGTCCAGCACTTCGTTCAAGCCAAAGCGCGAGACCGGCAGGCCCAGCAGATGCACGAACACATCGGCCAGCGGCTCGCCCGCCAGTGGACTGCTGTCGGCCAGCGCATACGGAATGTGCTCCTCCTCGCCGCCGCGACCGCCGAACACTGCTTCCAGGTACGGCACATAGGGATCGATGTCCGGCGCCAGCACCGCGATCTCGCGCGCCTGCAGCGGCGGGTCGAAGCGCGGATCCTGCAGCAGGCTGCGCAGCTGGTCGTGCAGCACCTGCAGCTCGCGCAGCCGGGTATGGCAGGCGTGCACCTGCAGGCTGGGGTCGTCACTGCGCAGGCCTTCGCGCAGCTCGCCCGAGGGCAGTGCGCGGCGGTGGAACAGATCGCGCTGCAGGCGATGCAGCAGGCTGTCGGACAGGCCGCCTTCGTCCAGGGTCGGCCGGGTGTCCTCCTCCGGATCGGAATAGGCGGCGATCTCGCCGGCCGGATGCACCACCTCGTAACTGCCGAGCACCGCCATGAAGTCGCGGCCGGCCGCACCCCAGGCTTCCAGCAGGCGGTTCTCGCCGGCCGCTTCACCGAAGGGATCGGGCGCGCCGCTGCGCAGGCGCTCGGCCAGCGTCTGCAGGTCGCCCCAGTAAGACTGAACCGGGGTGGGCATGTAGAAGTGCAGCTCGCCCACCCGGGCCTGGGTGGCCATCACCCGCAGCACGTCGGGCGAGATGTTGAGCGTCGCAAACGCAGACATGCGCGGCGGCAGGCCTTGCGGCAGCGGCTGGCCGGCGCCTTCGAAGCGGTCCAGGTACTCCTGGATGCGGCGGGCGCGATAGTCGTGGCCCCGGGTGATGGTGCGCCACAGGATTGCCTGCGGATCGGCCGGATCGGCCCCGGCCGCCCAGCGCAACAGCCAGTCACGCCGCCAGGCCTGGTACTTCTCGAACACCGAGGCCAGCTCGCCGGCCAGCGCCCACGGCTTCAGAGCATCATCGCCGGCAAGATAGGACTGCAGCGCGCGCATCGGTGGCTGCGCCAGCAGCAACGGATCGCGTAGCGCCTGGTACAGCTTCCAGTGCAGGCCGGCGGCGTCCAGATCGTCCTGCTCACCGCTGACATTGGCCTTCAGCGCGCGCGCCACGAACTCACCCGGGGTCAGGAATTCGAGGTTGGCAGCCACACCGAACTCGGCCGCCAGTGTCGCCTGCAGCCAACGCCGCATCGCCACCTGCGGGATCAGCACCACTTCCGGCGCCAGCAGCGGCTGGCCCGGTACCGGCGCACGCACGTTGCGCGCCAGCAGCGCGGCCAGCACGTCCAGGGAGTTGGAATGGTAGAGGCGGAAATCGCTGCCTGGGTCACTCATCATGCACAGTGTGCAGGACGGCAGGCAGTATTCAATGGTCAGCCCATCGCCGGTACGGATTGTTCCGGGCTGCCGGGTGATTGTCCCGGCCTGCGCGAGGCCTTGCCGTGCAACAATACTGGACCGTCCAGTCTGCTTATGTTCAGCCGACGGGCCCGATCCTTCGATGTCTAAAAAACGTTAATGGTGCCCATGTCGGCTTCCACCTCCAGTCTGGTGCAGTTATCCAACGTCCGCATCGACCGGAGCGGACGCACGATCCTGCGCGACGTGTCGCTGCAGGTGCCCGAGGGCAGCATCACCGCGGTGCTCGGTCCGTCCGGCAGCGGCAAGTCGACCCTGCTGGCGGCGCTGACCGGCGAACTGCGCCCGGTCGCCGGCGAGGTCACCCTGTTCGGCAAGCCGATCCCGCATGACAGCGGCGCGCTGCTGGAAATGCGCAAGAGCGTGGGCGTGCTGCTGCAGGGCAACGGCCTGCTGACCGACCTCACCGTGGCCGAGAACGTCGCCCTGCCGCTGCGTACGCACACCCGCCTGCCGACCGCCGTGCTGCGCCGGCTGGTGCAGATGAAGCTGCATGCGGTGGGTCTGCTGGCCGCCGCCGATGCCTGGCCGCGCGAGCTGTCCGGTGGCATGGCGCGCCGTGTGGCGCTGGCCCGTGCACTGGCGCTGGACCCGCCGCTGATGATCTACGACGAGCCGCTGACCGGGCTGGACCCGATCGCCTCGGGGGTGATCATGAGCCTGATCCAGCGCCTCAACCACAGCCTGGGCCTGACCAGCATCATCGTCAGCCACCACGTGCACGAGACCCTGCCGATCTGCGACCAGGTGATCGCGATCGCCAATGGCGGCATCGTGTTCCAGGGCACGCCCGAGGCACTGCAGTCCAGCCAGGACCCGCTGCTGCGGCAGTTCCTGCACGGCCAGCCGGATGGCCCGATTCCGTTCGATGCCGCGCCACGCGCGAGGGTTGCCTGATGCCGTTCGTCCAAGCCACCCGCTCGCTTGGCCGCGCCGGCCTGTTCTCTCTGACCGTGCTGCGCGGTTCGCTGCCCACGCGTGATTTCCTGGCCGAGCTGACCCGCGAGATCTACAAGATCGGCGCGCGCTCGCTGCCGATCATCGCCGTCGGCGGTGCCTTCGTCGGCCTGGTGCTGACCCTGCAGGGCTACCGCACGCTGACCACCTTCGGTGCGGCCGACGCGCTGTCGACCCTGCTCGGCCTTTCGCTGTACCGCGAGCTGGCACCGGTGCTGACCGCGTTGCTGTTCATCGGCCGCGCCGGCAGTTCGATCGCCGCCGAACTGGGCCTGATGCGTGCCACCGACCAGATCAAGGCGCTGGAGCTGATGGCGATCGATCCGGTAGCCAAGGCGGTGGCGCCGCGCTTCTGGGCGGCGGTGCTGACTGTGCCGTTGCTGACCGGCATCTTCTGTTCGCTGGCGATCAGCGCCAGCTACTTCGAAGCCGTGCACGTGCTGGGCCTGGACAACGGCGTGTTCTGGTCGGCGCTGCGCAACAGCGTGGACTTCTGGGACGACTTCGGCGTGGCAATGCTGAAGTCGGCGATCTTTGGCGGCACTGCCGCGCTGGTCGCTGCCTACGTTGGTTTCCATGCCGAGCCGACCATTGAAGGCACGTCGGTGGCGACCACCCGTGCGGTGGTCAACGCCTCGCTGCTGGTACTGATGTTCAACTTCGTGCTGTCGGCAATGTTGTTCACCTAACCCCTCCACCGGCGGTGCGCAGGCGCGCGCGGCCACCACGACTCGATCAGGTAATCCACATGGCCATCCGCGGTCCCAGACTCGAATTCTCCGTCGGCGCTTTCCTGCTGCTGGCCCTGGCCTCGCTGATGGTGCTGGCCGTGGCCTCGACCAACCAGCGCTGGAGCTGGGGCAGTGAAGGCTATGACCTGAAGGCGCGCTTCTCCCAGGTCGGCCAGCTGCGCAAGCAGGCGCCGGTGAAGATCGGCGGCGTCACCGTCGGCCAGGTCGCGTCGATCGACCTGGACCCGGTGAAGTTCGAGTCCATCGTGACCCTGCGCATGGACAGCAAGGTCAAGGACCTGCCGGCAGACACCTCGGCCGGCATCTTCACCAGTGGTTTGCTCGGCGAGAGCTATATCGGTCTGCAGCCGGGCGGTGATCCGGACGTGCTGAAGGCCGGCGACGAGATCGTCTTCACCCAGCCGGCAGTGGACCTGATCCAGCTGGTCGGCAAGTACATGTTCAGTGGCGGCGCCGGTGGCGGCGCTGCTCAGAAGCCCAACGATGGCGCGCAGGCGCCTGCAACGGAACCGCAACCATGAAGATGAAACTGATCCCGGCCCTGCTCGCCTCGGCGCTGCTGGCGGCCACCCCGTTCCTGGCCCAGGCCCAGGCCGCCGCGCCTGCCGCTGCCGCAACGCAGAGCCAGGCCGGCAAGGTGGTGATCGATGCCAGCAGCCGCATCCTGTCCACGCTGCAGCAGCGCAAGAGCGAGTTCACCAGCAACCCGGCCAGCCTGCGCAGCTACATTGACAGCGAGCTGACCCGCACCTTCGACCGCGACTACGCCGCGCGCCTGGTGCTGGGCCCGCACGCCCGCGGCGCCTCCGACGCCGACATCAAGCTGTTTGCCGATGCCATGGCCGACAGCCTGATGCAGCGCTACGGCTCGACCCTGCTCAACATCCAGGGCAAGCCGAGCTTCCGCCTGAAGGGTGAAAGCCCGCTGCCGGGCAATCGTGGCGTGCGCGTGAGCACCGAACTGGTGCGTGCCGGCAACGAGCCGACCCCGGTCGAGTACTGGATGCGCAACGTGAATGGCCAGTGGAAGATCTTCGACGTCAACATCGAAGGCATTTCCTACGTGCAGACCTTCCGCAACCAGTTCGATACCCCGCTGCGCCAGAAGGGCATCAAGCAGGTGGCCAACGAACTGCACAGCGGCAGCATGCAGGCCGGGCCCGCGGGCAATGGCAAGTAACGCACTGGCGCTGCTGGAAGGCGACACCCTGCGCCTGCGCGGGGTGCTCGACCGTGCCGCGGTGATCGCGCTGTGGCCGCAGCTGCAGGCCCTGCCGGCGAAGCTGTCACGGCTGGAGCTGGGTGAGGTCGAACGCGTGGACAGCGCCGGCCTGGCGCTGCTGGCCGAACTTGCCTCACGCGCGCGCAAGAGCGGTCACCCGCTGGCAGTCTCCGGCGCGCCGGCCGGCTACAACGAGCTGAGCGCAGCCTACCGGCTGTCGCCCGACCTGGATTTCAACGCTACTTCTGCTGCGAGCTGACATGAACGTCGTACGCACTTTCCCCCTGATCGTCCTGGCCACCGCCCTGACCGCCTGCGCCGGCAAGCCCGCACGCAGCGATGCACCGGCAGCCAGCACCGTGGTCCCGGCCAGCACCATCGCCGAGGCCTCCGCCCCCACCGCCGATGCCGCTACGGTCGATGCCGCGCCGGCCGCAGCCGTGGTTGCCGCACCTGCACCGGCCACGCCACCATCCGCACCGGCCCGCAGCGCCGACACCGATGCGGCCAGGGCCGCAGCGGCGACCGCCCCCGGTGGTGATGACGACTTCGATGCCCTCTATGGTGGTGCCGGCAACACCGGCAGCGCGGCGGCCTACGATCCGTGGGAACCGTTCAACCGCAAGGTGCACACCTTCAACAACGCGGTTGACCGCGGCATCGCGCGCCCGCTGGCCACGGCCTACACCCACGTGGTGCCACGCTTCGCCCGCACCGGCGTCAGCAACTTCTTCAGCAACCTGCGCGCACCGGTGACCATCACCAACCAGCTGCTGCAGGGCCGCGGCGCCGATGCGTGGGACAGCCTCGGCCGCTTCCTGATGAACAGCACGCTGGGTATCGGCGGCCTGTTCGATCCGGCCAGCAAGGCGATGGTACCGCGTCGCAATGAGGACTTCGGCCAGACCCTGGGTGCCTGGGGCTGGCGTCGTTCGCGCTACGTGGAACTGCCGTTCTTCGGCCCGCGTACCGTGCGTGATGTGTTTGGCCTGGCCGGTGACATTCCGCTGTCGCCGATCCGCCGTATCGAAGAGGACAAGATCCGCATCGGCCTGCAGGGCCTGCAGCTGGTCGATACCCGCGCGCAGCTGCTGGCGATCGACAACCTGCGTGACACCGCCGTGGACGAGTACTCGCTGGTACGCGATGCGTGGATGCAGCGCCGCAACTACCAGATCGAGAACGATCTGCGCAGCAAGCGCGACCGTGGCCACGACGATGCCAATTCGCCGATCCCGGTCGATGCCATGCCGATGCCGAACTGGAGCAACTGATCGCTGCAGCCCGTGCATTAAAAAACCCCGCCTCGGCGGGGTTTTTCTTTTCCGGTAGGTGCCAACCCTGGTTGGCACGCTTTCCTCAGGCCGCCAGCGCGGCCTCGATGGCTTCGCGCAGGCGTGCGTCATCGGCAGCCACGTCCGGGGCGAAGCGCGCGATGACCTTGCCGTCGCGGCCAACCAGGAACTTCTCGAAGTTCCACAGCACCGCCGGTGCTGCGTGGATCGGAATCTCCTTGCTCGCCAGGCGCTCACGCAGCGGGCCTTCGCCGATCGACTGCGGCTGGGCGGCGGTCAGCTGCTGGTACAGCGGGTGGGTGTCATCACCGGCCACGCTGATCTTGGAGAACATCGGGAAACTGACGTCGTAGGTGAGCTGGCAGAACTGCTGGATCTCCGCCTCGCTGCCCGGCTCCTGGCCGAGGAAGTTGTTGGCGGGGAAGCCCAGCACTTCCAGGCCCTGCGCGTGCTTTTCCGCATACAGCGCCTGCAGGCCTTCGTACTGCGGAGTGAGGCCGCACTTGGAGGCGACGTTGACCAGCAGCAGCACCTTGCCCTGGTAGTCGGCAAGCGAGGACGGCTGGCCGTCGATGGTGGTGAGGGAAATGTCCTGGATCGGGGTGCTCACGCGGGGGCTCCGGCAACAGCGGGGAATGGCCCACCAGCATAGCGCCGCGCGCGCGGTTGTAGAGCCGAGCCCACGCTCGGCTGATGCCAGAGCAGCCGAGCGTGGGCTCGGCTCTACAGGCAGGATTCAATCCACGCAGATCATGCCCTGCGCCTTGCCCTCATCAATGCGCTGGCGGCATCCGAAGTTCTGGCGCACATCGCGCTGGCAGGTCCCGGTGGCGACGCTGCCGACAGTCACCTCGCTGCCGGCCAGGCACTGGCCCATGCAGTCGCTCTTGCGGCTGCAGGCCTTGCCGGCGTCGGCGTAAGGAATCACGCACTGTTCGCGCTGCAGCCGGCCCAGCCGCTGCAGGGTGCCGCCAGCGGCCTGGCAGTCGACGTCGCGCGCTTCGCGGTACGCCTCGGCCGCTTCGGGGCTGGTGGCTGCGGCGGATGCCGCCGCCGTATCGGCAGCCGGTGGTGTGCTGCTGCAGGCGGCAAGCAGCGCGGTCAGGACTAGGCTGGTGAAGCGGCGCAGGCGCATGACGATACCTGATCGAAGCGGACAGGCCGCCAGCATACGCATCGGCGATGCAGGCGGCGTGTCAGCGTGGCTCAGGCCTCGTCGCCGTCGCCTTCACTGCCCTCGTCCTCGGCGGCCGCATCACCCTCGGCCAGATCGCCGAGCAACGACTGTGCCTGTTCGGACGCCAGCGACTCCACGCCACGCAGGCGCCGTTCGATGGTGCGGGTCTTGCGGCTGGCCTCGCCGATGCTGCGACCCACCGTGGTGATCTGCTTCTCGGCCTTTTCGAGGATGCCGGCGAACTTGCCGAACTCGCTCTTCACCGCACCCAGCAGGCTCCACACCTCGCTGGAACGCTGCTCGATGGCCAGCGTGCGGAAGCCCATCTGCAGGCTGTTGAGCAGCGCGGTGACCGTGGTCGGGCCGGCCACCACCACGCGGTGCTCGCGCTGCAGCAGGTCGACCAGGCCCGGGCGCCGGATCACTTCGGCATACAGGCCCTCGGTGGGCAGGAACATCACCGCGAAGTCGGTGGTGTGCGGCGGCGCGATGTACTTGTCGCAGATCGACTTGGCCTGCACGCGCACCGCGCGTTCAAGCTGGATGCCCTGCAGGCGCACACCCTCGGCGTCTCCCTGTTCCTGCGCGTCCAGCAGGCGCTCGTAGTCCTCGCGCGGGAACTTGGAGTCGATCGGCAGCCACACCGGCGTGTCGTCGCTGCTGCGGCCCGGCAGGCGCACGGCGATATCGACCATCTCGCCACTATCCGGGCGCACCTTCACCGCACGCGCGTACTGCTCCTGGGTGAGCGTCTGCTCGAGGATGTTCTCCAGCTGTACTTCACCCCAGCTGCCACGGTTCTTGACGTTGGTCAGCACGCGCTTGAGGTCGCCGACGCCGGTGGCCAGCTGCTGCATTTCGCCGAGGCCACGCTGCACCTGTTCCAGGCGCTCGGAGACCAGCTTGAAGGAATTGCCCAGCCGCGTTTCCAGCGTGGACTGCAGCTTCTCGTCCACGGTGTGGCGCATCTGCTCCAGCTTCTGCGCGTTGTCGTTCTGCAGCGCGCGCAGCTGTTCTTCCAGCGTCGTGCGCATCTCGGCGATGCGCTGCTCGTTGCGCTGGGTCAGTTCCTGCAGGCGCAGGCCAAGGCTTTCGGTCAGGCGCTGCTGCGACTGCGCGCCCTCCTCGCGGCCCTTGCGTGCATCGTCCACCAGGGTCTGGCGCAGCGCGCCGAGCTGGGTATCGGTACGCCCGGTGAGCTCCTGCAGCTGCTGGCCAAACGCATGGATGCGCGCTTCCTGCTGCTGGCCGAAGGTCTCCAGCTGGCCCCGCAGTTCCTGCAGCCGCTGTCCCATCAACGCCGCGCCCCTCTGCTGGCTCTCGGCCGCTTCGGCGCGCGCCTTGCGGGCATCTTCGCCCAGCGCTTCGCGCAGCAGGTCCAGGCGCTGGTCGGTGCGGGTGGACAGATCGGTCAGCGCGCGGGCGAAGCCATCGAGCTGTTCGCGCAGTTCGCTGCGCCCGGCGCGCGCCTCCTCCCGCACCGCCTGCTCCAGGCGGTCGTGCGGCGGGCGGCGCAGCAGGGCGACCAGCTGCAGGATGAGCACGGCCAATAGAAGACCGCCAATGAGCAGATATTCGGTTTGCATGGGGCAAGTGTAGGCTGGCCGAGTCTCAGCTGCTGCGTCAGGACCATGCTCGCTCTGTACGGAAAGCCCACCTCCATCAATGTGCGCAAGGTGCTGTGGCTGTGCGCCGGTCTGGACTTGCCCCTGCACCACGAACCGGCCCCCCCGCCGGACCTGCTGGCCGCGCTGAACCCCAACCGGCAGGTGCCGGTGCTGCGCGATGGCGACTTCGTGCTGTGGGAATCCAACAGCATCTGCCGCTACCTGGCCGCACGCGCCGGTCGCGAGGATCTGCTGCCACCTGCAGCGAAGGACCGGGCCCGGGTGGAGCAGTGGATGGACTGGCAGGCCAGCGACCTCAACAGCGCCTGGCGCCACGTGTTCATGGCGCGCGTACGCCAGCATCGGGACTACCCGGACGATGCCCGCGCCGAGGCCAGCCTGGCGCAGTGGAACCGGCTGATGGGTGTGCTTGAAGCCCAGCTGGCCGCCACCGATGCCTACGTGGCAGGCAGCACCTTCACCCTTGCAGATATCGTGCTGGGGCTGTCGACCCAACGCTGGCGCAGCACGCCGGGCAGCAAGCCCGCGCTGCCCCACCTCGTCGCATGGTTCGAGCGCCTGCGAGAGCAGCCCGGTTTCGCCGAACACGTCGACAACGGCGTGGCGTGAGCCGTGGTTCCCGCAGCTGTTGGTAGGTGTCGCCCCTGGTCGACACGGCTGATCCACGCCATGCGTGGATGAAGCTCCGTAGAGCCGAGCCTATGCTCGGCTGACGCCCACGCGCGAACGGCAGCCGAGCGTGGGCCCGGCTCTACAGACAGCGTCTGCTCCTACCAGCCTTCCAGCACGATCTTGCCCTTGGCGCGATGGCTCTCCAGCAGCGCATGGGCACGGCGCAGGTTGGCTGCGTCGATGCGTCCGAAATGCTCGCCCAGGGTGGTCTGCAGCACGCCCGTGTCGATCAGCTCGGCCACCCGGTTCAACAGATCGTGCTGGCGCTGCATGTCGGCGGTGCGGTACAGCGGCCGGGTGAACATCGATTCCCAGTGCAGTGACAGCGCCTTGCGCTTGAGCGCCATCACATCCACCTGGCCCGGGTCATCGATCAGGCCGAGCTGGCCCTGCGGCGCCAGCAGCTCCACGATCTGCGCGTAGTGCTGGTCGGAGTGGGTCAGGCTGGCCACGTGCTGCACCTCGCTGATGCCGAGCCGTGCCAGGCCCTCGGCCAGCGGCAGGCTGTGGTCGATCACGTGGTGCGCGCCCATCGCGTAGACCCAGTCCTGGGTATCCGGACGCGAAGCGGTGCCGATCACGGTCAGCTTGGTCAGCTTCCGCGCCAGCTGCACCAGGATCGAACCGACACCACCGGCAGCACCGATCACCAGCAGGGCCTGGCCCTCGCCACCGCCCTCGGGAATACGCAGACGGTCGAACAGCAGCTCCCAGGCGGTGATCGCGGTCAGCGGCAACGCTGCGGCGGCCGCATCGTCGAGACTGGCCGGCTTGCGGCCGACGCTGCGCTCGTCCACCAGCTGGTATTCGGCATTGCTGCCCGGCCGGTCGATCACGCCCGCGTAGTAGACCGCATCGCCAGGCTGGAACAGGGTCACCTCGCTGCCCACCGCATCGACGATGCCGACCGCATCCCAGCCCAGCACGCGCGGGCCGTCGGTGGCCACGCCGCGGCGGACCTTGGTGTCGACCGGGTTCACCGCCACGGCACGCACCGCCACCCGCAGGTCGCGCGGGCCGGGCTGCGGCAGTTCCAGTTCGATGTCGATCAGGGCCCGGGCGTCGTCGATCGGCAGGCCGGCGTGGGTGTAGGCAATGGCGCGCATGGCAGCGGTCCAGTGGGGAAGGAGTGGACAGGTTGCGCCGCGCATGGCCGCTCAGAAAGGCGCAGAATCAGGCAGCACTTTCACTCCGGCAATGAAGATGATCCGCTTCGATGACCTGCAGTTGTTCGTCCGCACGGCCGCGCTGGGCAGCTTCTCGCAGGCCGCCCGCGAGGCTGATCTGCTACCCGGCCAGGTCGCTGCTGCCGTGGCGCGGCTGGAACGCGAGCTGGACCTGCGCCTGTTCGTGCGCACCACCCGCAGCCTGCGCCTGACCGGCGAGGGCGCGCTGTACCTGCCGTACGCGCAGGAGGTGCTGGCCACCCTGCGCGAGGGCCAGGCGCGCGTGCAGGGCGAGGACACCGAGCTGCACGGCACCCTGCAGCTGTCGGCGCCCTCGGACCTCGGCCGCAACCTGCTGCTGCCCTGGCTGAGCGCCTTCCGAGCCGCGCACCCGCGGCTGCGCCTGCACCTGCGCCTGTCCGACGAAGTGGCTGATGTGTTCCGCGACCCGGTCGACGTGGCCATCCGCATCGGCCACTTCGACGACGCCAACTACGTCGCCCTGCCCCTGCTGGAAGGCAACCGGCGCGTACTCGCGGCCTCGCCCGGCTACCTGCAGCGGCGCGGTACGCCCACCCGCCTGGACGAGCTGCGTGAGCACGATTGCCTGGTCTACCAGCTCAGTGGCCGCGCCTACGATCGCTGGTCGTTCGAGGTCGACGGGCGCCGCAGCGTGATTCCGGTGCGCGGTCCGCTGGTCTGCGACGACGCCGATGTAGTGCGACGCTGGGCGGTGGCCGGCGAAGGCATCACCTACAAGTCCTGGCTGGACCTGCGCGAGGACGTGCTGGCCGGGCGCCTGCAGCTGCTGCTGGACGGTGTTGGCAGCAGCATCCCGCTGCAGCTGGTATGCCCGCACCGCAAGCAGTTCTCGCCAGCGGTACGGCAACTGCATGCGCAGCTGCGCCAGCACCTGCAACCGCTGCTGTCTGGCATGCCCGATGGCCTCGCCAGCCCCCTGTCGCCAAGTGCAGCACTGGCCGACAATGGCGGCCCCCCGTAAGAGAGAACGCCGCCATGCCGTGGATGGGCATCCAGGACCTGTGGACGTTTCTGGTCGCTGTGCTGGTGTTTCTCGCCCTGCCCGGCCCCGGCACCTTCACCCTGCTGACCGCCACCGGCCGGGGCGGCGTGCGTGGCGGCTACATCGCGCTGGCCGGCCTGCTGGTCGGCGACCAGATCCTGATGTGGCTGGCGCTGGCCGGTGTGGCCGCACTGCTGAAGGCCAACCCACTGGTGTTCCACGCCGTGCAGTACCTGGGTGCGGCCTACCTGGTGTGGGTGGGCATCAGCCTGCTGCGCACGCCGAAACACGAGGGTGGTGACGCCGGCCCGATCCGCATGCAGCCGGGCCGCTACTTCCAGCAGGCGATCCTGGTCAGCCTGCTCAACCCGAAGGCGATCCTGTTCTACATGGCCTTCCTGCCGTTGTTCATCGATCCGAAGGCACACCAGGGCATCGCCACCTTCGCGGCACTGGCCGGCATCATCCTGGTGGTCAGCATCGGCTACTGCTCGATGCTGATCGGTGTGGGCAACCTGGCCCGTCGCCGGTTGATCCAGCACCCGCGGATCAGCGATGCGCTGCGCCGCGTGGCCGGCCTGTTCCTGGTGGGGTTCGGCATCCGGTTGGGGCTGAACGGATGATCCGGCGGCTGCTGGTGCTGGTGTTCATCGGGCTTCTGGCCGACACCGCAGCGGCCAGCGTGCAGGACCATCGCTGCCTCACCGGGGGCCGCAACGACGGCATCCACCTGCTGTGGCGCTGGCTGGACGATGGCAGCGCCGACGTGCAGTACGTCGGGCAGCGAGGCCGCCTGCAACTGCAACAGGTGTCGCAGGAAACGACGGTGCTGGCCGAAGACCGCCCGTACCAGTTCGACAGCGTCTGGGAAGAACGCATCGGTGGCCGCCTCAATGGGCGCTACTACCTGAGCACCCAGGGCGCGCACGTCTACGGTTTCAGCTACGAGCGCGCCCGCGACGGGCGACGTATCGAGTTCAACGAGGACGTCGAGGCGTGGCACGAGGATGGCTGCCATTGGCCGGGAGGCGTAGCGGCGCGCGTGGTCGATTGAAGCATGCCAACCAAGGTTGGCATCTACCGGTCGTGCATCTCCGCGCGCAGGTGATCGATGAACACCCGCAGCTTGGGCGCCATCTGCTCACGCGCGGGGTAGTACAGGTGGAAGCCGGGGAACGGCGGCTGCCAGTCCTGCAGCACGCTCTGCAGTCGCCCAGCGGCGATGTCGTCGGCCATCAGCGAAGCGAAGCCTTGGGCCATGCCCAGCCCCGCCAGCACAGCGTGATGGGCGACGCCGGCATCGTTGAACACCAGCCGCCCGCTCACTTCCACGTCCAGGTCGTGGCCTTCGCGGCTGAACTCCCAGGGCATCAGCCGGCCATTGGCCAGGCGGTGCACGATGCAGGCATGGCGCTGCAGGTCATGCGGGGTCTGCGGCACGCCATGGCGTTCGAAATAGGCCGGCGTGGCCACCACCACCTGGCGCTCAGGTGGCCCGACCGGCACCGCGATCATGCCCTGTGCGAGTGATTCGCCGAGGCGGATGCCGGCGTCGAAGCCCTCGGCCACCAGATCGGTCAGCGCCGGGTCGAC
The DNA here is from genome assembly GCF_029841665.1 of Stenotrophomonas sp. GD03819. Taxonomy (NCBI): domain Bacteria; kingdom Pseudomonadati; phylum Pseudomonadota; class Gammaproteobacteria; order Lysobacterales; family Lysobacteraceae; genus Stenotrophomonas; species Stenotrophomonas sp. GD03819. Next base: position 78,645 of record NZ_JAOCEW010000012.1, on the reverse strand, counting down.
GCACAGTTCCACCTGCACCTGCGGGTAGCGCGCAAGGAAATCGGGCAGCCGCGGCAGGACCATGCGATCGGCGACGATGCGCGGCAGGGTCACACGCAGCCGCCCGGCAGGCACCGAGCGCGCGCTGTCCAGTTCGGCAAAGGCCTGGTCGATCTGGTCCAGGCCGCCGCGCACGCGCTGCAGGAAGCGCGCGCCGTGTTCGGTCAGGCTGACCCGCCGTGTGGTCCGCTGCAGCAGGCGCACGCCCATCCGCGCTTCCAGCGCGCGCACGCTCTGTGACAGCGCCGAGGTCGACACGCCCAGGGCATCGGCGGCGCGGGTAAAGCTGGCGTGCTCGGCCACGTGGACGAAGGCGACCACAGCGGTGAGGGGGACGGAGGCATCCATTGTGAAGCCAGTCTTCAAGGTAAGTCCGATGGAACGCAGTTTATCCACATGATGACGTGGAGGATGCTGTGCCCCTCGCCACTGCCCCTCCAGGCGTGGCACCTTCCCCAAGGAGATCCGCATGAAGACCCGTACTCTCGGCCGCGCCGGCCCCACCGTGTCCACCCTTGGCCTGGGCTGCATGGGCATGAGCGCCTACTACGGCGGCCGCGGCAGTGACGATGACGGCATTGCCGTCATCCGGCACGCGCTGGACCGGGGCGTGACCCTGCTCGACACCGCCGATGTGTATGGCCCGCACACCAACGAGGTGCTGGTCGGCCGCGCGATTGCCGGCCGCCGCAACCAGGTGTTCCTGGCCAGCAAGTTCGGTATCGGCCTGGACCCGACCGACCCGAAGGGGCGGCCGGTCAACGGCCACCCGGACTATGTGCAGGCCGCCTGCGAGGCCAGCCTGCGCCGCCTGGGCGTGGACCATATCGACCTGTACTACCAGCACCGCGTCGACCCGACCGTGCCGATCGAGGACACCGTAGGTGCGATGGCACGCCTGGTGGAACAGGGCAAGGTGCGCTGGCTGGGCCTGTCCGAGGCCTCGGCGGCCACCCTCCGCCGTGCCCATGCGGTCCACCCGATCACGGCGGTGCAGAGCGAGTACTCGCTGTGGTCGCGTGATCCGGAGCAGAACGGAGTGCTGGCCACCACGGCGGAACTGGGCATCGGCTTCGTGCCGTATTCGCCGCTGGGCCGTGGCTTCCTGACCGGCGCCATCCGCAGCCCGGACGACTTCGACGCCGACGATTACCGGCGCACCTCGCCCCGCTTCGAAGGCGAAAACTTCCAGCGCAACCTTGCACTGGTGGACACCGTACAGACGCTGGCCGCCGAGCGCGGCATCGCCGCCTCGCAGCTGGCGCTGGCCTGGGTGCTGTCGCGCGGCGAGCACATCGTGCCGATTCCGGGCACGACGCGGCGGGTACGGCTGGACGAGAACCTCGGTGCGCTGCAGGTGGAACTGGATGCGGCCACGCTGGACGCACTGGATGCGGCCTTCCCGCCGCATGCCGCGGCCGGTGAGCGCTATTCGGTCAGCGGCATGGCCAACATCCAGTCGTAGCAGCGGCCGGGACCAATGCACACCGGTGGCTGCCGCCGGATTGTGCCGATTCCGGCAGTCTGGCCGGGGCGCAGCGCGCGCCTCGCCCTGCATGACCCCCGTCAGTGGTAATGCTGCGCTGCGTTCGGTCACACTCGGGAACTTGTCGTTCTTAGTCACCCCTTCCGAGGCCTGCATGTCCCTGTTCCGGCGCAAGTCCCTAGATTCCGTCACCGTCCACGAAGCCGGCAGGCGCCTGATCCCCACGCTCAGCTGGCCGCACCTGATCGCGCTGGGCATCGGCGCCATCGTCGGTACCGGCATCTATACGCTGATCGGCGTGGGTGCCAACCTGGCCGGCCCGGCCGTGCTGATCTCCTTCGCCATCGCCGGTGCGGTCTGCGCCTGTGCGGCGCTGTCCTACGCCGAGCTGTCGACGATGATGCCGGCCGCCGGCAGTGCCTACACCTACAGCTACAGCGCGCTGGGCGAGGTGTTTGCCTGGGTGGTGGGCTGGAGCCTGATCCTGGAGTACTCGCTGGTGGTGAGTACGGTGGCGGTGGGCTGGTCCGGCTACTTCGTCGGCTTCCTCGAATGGGTCCATACCCAGTTCGGCTGGAACGTGCACCTGCCGGCCTGGCTGGCGGCCGGCCCGCATGTGGAAGGCGGCATGATCAATCTGCCGGCGATCATCATCACCTGGCTGGTGGCCGGCATGCTGATGGCCGGCACCAAGGAGAGCGCGACGCTCAACGCCATCCTGGTCGTGTTCAAACTGATCGCGCTGGCCATCTTCGTGGCCGTGGCCCTGCCTGCGTTCGACAGCGCCAACCTGCAGCCGTTCATGCCCTACGGTTTCGCCAAGTCGATGGGCCCTGATGGCGTCGAGCACGGCGTGATGGCGGCAGCGGCCATCATCTTCTTCGCCTTCTACGGCTTCGATGCGATCTCCACCGCCGCCGAGGAAACCAAGAACCCGGGCCGCGACCTGTCGATCGGCATCATCGGTTCGATGATCGGCTGCACCATCGTCTACGTGCTGGTGGCGCTGGCCGCCGTGGGTGCGATGAGCTACGCGGTGTTCGGCCACAGCGCCGAGCCGCTGGCCCTGATCATGCGCCAGCTGGGCCATCCGACCGCGGCGATGGTGATCGGCGTGATCGCGATCATCGCCCTGCCGACCGTGCTGTTGGCCTTCCTGTACGGCCAGAGCCGCATCTTCTTCGTGATGAGCCGCGATGGCCTGCTGCCGCGTCGCCTGTCCAAGGTGAATGCACGTACCGGCACGCCGGTGGCGACCACGCTGTTCACTGCGGTGGTGGTGTCGGCGCTGGCCGGTGTCGCCCGCCTGGACGAGATCGCCGCACTGGCCAACGCCGGTACCCTGGCCGCGTTCACTGCGGTAGGCATCTGCCTGGTGGTGCTGCGCCTGCGCGAGCCCAACCGCGAACGTACGTTCCGTACGCCGCTGGCCTTCGTGGTCGGCCCGCTGGCCGCGCTGGGCTGCATCTACCTGTTCATCAGCCTGCCGCATACCACCCAGCTGTACTTCCTGCTGTGGAACGTGGCCGGCCTGGTGCTGTACTTCCTGTACAGCCGTCGCCACGCGCTGATCGCGAAATAGACGGATCACCGGTAGTACCGGCCGCTGGCCGGCAACCCGCATCCTGTTGATAGGGGCAATGCCGGCCAGCGGCCGGCACTACCGCAGGGCGTTTCAACCGCCCTGCTTTGCGGCGTACTCCTGCGCCTGGCGCATCACCCGCAGCAGGTTGCCGCCCCAGATGCCGGCAATCTGCTTCTCGGTATAGCCCTTGCGCAGCAGCCACGCGGTGATCTTCGGCAGCTGGCTGACATCGGGCAGGTCACTCAGGCCGCCGCCGCCATCCCAGTCCAGGCCAATGCCCACGTGCTCGGGGCCGACCACCTTGAGGATGTGCTCGAAGTGGGCGAAGAAATCGTCCAGGCTGGCATGGCGCACTGGATGCTCGTGGTCCAGCGCCTGCTCGGCCTTCAGCAGGGCAACGCCCTGTTCGATGCCCATGCCTTCCCAGCCACCCAGCTGTTTGCTCAGCGCTTCCTCGGCCTGCTTGCGCTCGGGCGTCTTTGCGGTGTCGATCAGGTAACCGCCATAGGCATTCACCTGGATCACGCCGCCGGCCTTGGCCAGCTTGCGCAGGCGCGCGTCGTCGAGATTGCGCGGGTGGTCGTAGACCGCCTTGGCCGAGCTGTGCGACAGCACGAACGGTACCGGCATCATTGCCAGCAGATCGTCGAACACCGCATCCGATGCATGTGACTGGTCGATTACGATGCCCAGCTTCACCGCCTGCCGCACCAGCTCCTTGCCGGCCGGGCTAAGTCCTTTCCATTCCGCGCCCTTGGGATCGGTGGCCGAATCGGCGAACTCGTTGTTGGCGAAGTGCACGGTACTGAGCAGGCGCAGGCCGGCGCGGTGATAGAACGACAGCAGGCTCGGGTCTTCCACCAGCGGGCTGGCATTTTCCATGCTGATGTAGACCACGCGCTTGCCGGCAGCCTTGATCCGCGCCGCGTCATCGGCGGTCAGCGCCAGTGCGAAGCGCTCGGGATTGGCGGCCAGCATTTCGCGGATCTCCAGCAGCCGCTGCAGGCCGTGGTCACGCTCGGCCAGATGGGCGGCGGCGGTGCGGTCGCCCTGGTCGGTGTAGATCGCCCAGAAACCGCCGTCCAGCGCGCCTTCGACCATGCGCGGGTAGTCCACCTGCGAGAGCGCGTTGCGGTCGTGGCGCTGCTCGATGTCGAAGCCGCTGCGGCCGAAATTGGCCGGCGTATCCAGATGGCTGTCGAGGGTGACCAGGCGCTGCTGCAGGGCCTTGGCGCGGACCAGTTCCTGTGCGCTGAACTCGATGGCATGAGCCGACAGCGGCGCGCACAGCGCCAGGGCAAGCACGACGGACAGGTGGCGCAACGATGGCATGGGCTCTCACCGGCAATGGGAAGAGCCCGACCATAGCGCTGCGGCCGCGCATTAGGTAGCGCCGGGCCACGCCCGGCGGATCTTGAGGCTGTCAGGCAGATCAGCCGAGCATGGGCTCGGCTCTACAGCGTCCCGCGGTCAATCCACCACGCGGCAGAACACAGCCTTCAGGTAGCGCGATTCCTGCACGTGGGCCATGAACGGATGGTCCGGACCCGCACCAGCGACCTTCAGGATCTGGATCGTGCGGCCAGAGAAGTAGGCCGCGCGGCGCAGCATGTCGAGGAACTGGTCCTCGGCCACCAGGCCGGTGCACGAGAACGTGGCGAACAGGCCGCCCGGCTTCACCACGCCCAGCGCCAGCTTGTTCATGTCCAGGTACTTCTTCAGCGCGGTGATGACCTGGTCGCGGTCGCGGGTCATCTTCGCCGGGTCCAGGATCACCACGTCGTACTGCTCGCCGCGGTTGGCGGCATCGCGCAGCCACGGGAAGATGTCGGACTGGACGAACTTCGGGCGCACGTTGTTCAGGCGCGAATTGCCCTTGGCGATCTGGATGACGTCTTCATCGATGTCGATGCCGACCACTTCCGAAGCACCACGCGCCGCCGCGTACACGGCAAAACCGCCGGTGTTGCAGCACAGGTCGAGCACGCTCTTGCCTTCCACCTGCCGGCTCAGCCACTCACGGTTCTCGCGCTGGTCGGCGAAGAAACCGGTCTTGTGCGCACCGGCCGGGTCGGCGCGGAACTTGATGCCGTACTCGGTGATCACCGACGCTTCGGTGGTGGTGTTGCCGTGGAAGTCGAAGCTTTCCTGCTTCTGCACGTGCTCGTCGGCGAAGCTGTGGAAGCGGCAACCCGGGAACTGTTCGCGCAGGGCGTCATAGATCCACTCGCGGTGGCGGAACATGCCGGCGGCGAAGAACTCGACCACCACCAGGTCGCCGTAGCGGTCGACCACCAGGCCGGACAGGCCGTCGCCTTCGCTGTGCACCACACGCCAGGCATCGGAGACCGCATCGAGCTTGAGCACCTCACGGCGCAGCGACACCGCCTGGGCGATCTTGCGCGAGAACCAGCCGGCATCCACCGGCACGTTCTGATCGGTTTCGAGGATGCGCACGGCGATGCGCGAGTGCCCGTTGTAGAACCCGCGGCCAATGAACTCACCATCGATGCCGACGACGTCGACGATGGAACCGGGCTTGGGCCGGACGGTCGGCTTCTCGACCAGTTTCTGGAAGATCCACGGGTGGCTGGAACGCCACGCATTCTTGAGGCGGACAATCGGAAGGGGGGTATTCATCCACCTATTGTAAACCGGGCACCGGGGTCAGATTCCCGCAGCGGCTCTGACCCGGGCCGGCATCCCAACCAAGGTGGGCGTCTACCAGAGCGGGGGCGCGGAGCCCGGTTGGGGATCCGACCCCAGTGCAGGGGCATTTGACGGCGGCCCGGCCAGGCCGCAGAATCGGCGTCAGAAGGGGAGTAGCTCCCAGACGTTGTCGCCGTCATTTCGAGCCCGCAGGCTCCGGTGCAACGGCAGTTCCAGCCGACTGGGACTGCGAGCGAGACCTTCGCCGTACTGGCGAAGCTCTGTCCCTGGATCCCCCTCCCGATCCTCCGTTGCAGATCCTCGCCGTCCGGCCTGGCATTCATCTTTCCAACGGACATTCCCAATGCAGACGATCGGTAACGTGTGGTTGTGGGGCGGCTTCGCAGCGGTGGTGGTCATCGCACTGCTGGTCGACCTCGTGTTGATGCGCCATGGTGGACCGCACAAGGTCACCTTCAAGGAGGCCCTGTGGTGGTCCATCGGCTGGGTCGCGCTGGCCCTGCTGTTCAATGCGGGCCTCTGGTACTACCTGAATGAGACTGCCGGCCAGGTGGTGGCCAACAAGGTCGGCCTCGAGTTCCTGACCGGCTACCTGGTCGAGAAGGCGCTGGCGGTCGACAACATCTTTGTCTTCCTGATGATCATGAGCTACTTCGCGGTGCCGGAGGAACAGCGCCAGAAGGTGCTGATCATCGGCATCCTGGGTGCGATCGTGCTGCGTACGATCATGATCTTCGCCGGCAGCGTGCTGATCAGTCAGTTCCATTGGCTGCTCTACGTGTTCGGTGCCTTCCTGCTGTTCACCGGCTGGAAGATGTGGTTCGCCGCCGGCCAGGAGCCGGACCTGGAGACCAACCCGGCCCTGCGCTGGATGCGCAAGCACCTGCGCCTGCTGCCGGACTACGCGGGCAACGCGCTGAGCGTGAAGCGCGATGGCGTGCGCTGGTTCACCCCGCTGTTCGCGGTGCTGATCCTGATCGCGGTCACCGACGTGATCTTCGCGGTGGACAGCATCCCGGCGATCTTCGCGATCACCACCGACCCGTTCATCGTGCTCACCTCCAACGTGTTCGCGGTGCTGGGCCTGCGTGCGATGTTCTTCCTGCTGGCCGGCATGGCCGACCGCTTCCACCTGCTGCCGTATGGCCTGGCACTGGTGCTGGGCTTCATCGGCATCAAGATGATGATCATCGACCTGTTCAAGATCCCGACCCCGGTGTCGCTGGGCGTGGTGGCGGTGATCATCGCCGCCACCGTGGTACTGAGCCTGAAGTACCCGCCGAAGGAAGGCGAAGGCCAGGCCTGAGCCTGACCCGCTGGATGGCGCGGCCGGTGGGATTGTCCCGCCGGCCGTTTCCACTCTCCCGCCGCGGTGGCCTTGGTTTCGCGCCAACCACCGCCATTGCTGAGGTATGAACAACAACGCGCCCCTGCCCGCTGGCGACGTGCCGGCCCCCCGCAATGACCGCTCGCGCATCCTGCGGGCGTTCAATGCCAGCCTGGCTGCCGTGCTGGTGCTGGTGGCCGTGTTCGCGCTGCAGGGCACGTTCGACTGGCGACCGTGGGCGGTCGCGCCGCTGGAAGCCAAGGGCCTGCTTGGCCTGATCGGCGGCCCGATGCTGCATGCCTCGGTCGAGCACATCGTCGCCAACAGCATTGCGATCCTGATCCTCGGCACGCTGGCCGGCAGCGTCTACCCGAAAGCCACCGTTCGCGCGCTGCCCCTGCTCTGGCTGGGCTCGGGCATCGGCGCGTGGATGCTTGGCAATCCGGGCAGCGTGCACCTGGGCGCCAGTGGCGTGACCCATGGCCTGATGTTCCTGCTGGCCAGCCTGGGCCTGCTGCGCCGCGATCGCGCGGCGATTGCCACCGGCCTGATCGGCATGCTGTTCTACGGCGGCATGCTGATGACCATCCTGCCGCACGCCGACGGCGTGTCCTGGCAGTCGCACATGGGCGGCGCCTTCGCCGGCATCATCGCCGCGCTGCTGTTCCGCAACGCCGACCCGCTGCCGCCGCGCCCGCGCTACAGCTGGGAAGACGAGGAAGAAGACAGCGAACCGCTGCCCGACGACGAGCTGGAGCCGCCGTCACCGCAGCGCGTGCCGGTGCTGTGGCAGCCGCGCGAAGGCCAGGACTACGTGGTGATCCCGTTCCGCCGGCCGGACGAGCCGCGCAGCTAGGTGACGGTAGTGCCGGCCGCTGGCCGGCAACCTCATGACCCAGTAGTGGCCGACCTTGGTCGGCGCGGTTGTTGTGTGCCAAACAAGGTTGGCATCTACCAGAGCACACCGGCACCCCGGGTAGCGCCGGCCCATGTCCGGCGGCGTTGATCGCTCAGTTCCCTGCCGCGCCCGTGCCATCCACCGCCTGCCTGCCCAGTGCCGGGTCGTCGGTGAAGAAGGCATCGATGCCGGTGGCCAGGTAGGCACGCATTTCGGCGATCGATCCCTCTGCATTGCGCGCGTTGTCCGCACCCTTGCGCAGGTTGCTGGCCTGGAAGTGGTTCTCCGGGCGGAAGGTGTACGGAATCACCATCAGGCCCACCGCATGCGCATCGCGCACCAGCGTGGTCGGCGTGCCCAGTGCGCCCTTGTCATCCAGCGGAATGATCGAGCGCAGCTCCGGGCCGATGCTGTCGGCGTAGCTGGCGATATCCTTCAATCCGGCCGGCGTCATCATCTGCGCGTAGGTCAGCGTGCCACCGGCCTTGGCGATGTCGGCCGGCTGGGTGTCGCCCTTCCACAGCAGCTGCAGCAGGCGGATGTTGCTGCCACGCGGGATCTTGCCGCGCAGGTAACGCAGGTTGGCGGTCTCGAACGACTGGATGGTGACCGGGCCGACGTTGGTATAGGCGTTGCCGCGCAGCGCGGCCAGCAGCTTGTCTTCCATCGGCAGGCCGATCGACTGGAAGTAGGTCGGGTGCTTGATCTCCGGCACCAGGCCGATGCCGCGGTTGGCGCGGCCGGCCTGCTGGACCAGGAAGGCCAGGATCTCGTCCAGGCTGGCGATGCGGAACTGGCCGTCGTAGGCGGTGCTGCGCAGCTCCGGCAGGCGCTCGCGCGCGTACAGGGTCTTCAGCTCGGCCAGGGTGAAGTCTTCGGTGAACCAGCCGTCGACCTTCTGCCCGTCGATGACCTTGCTGGTGCGGCGGCTGGCGAACTCCGGATGCGAGGCGACGTCGGTGGTGCCACCGATCTCGTTCTCGTGGCGGGCCACCATCACCCCGTCCTTGGTCATCACCAGGTCCGGTTCGATGTAGTCGGCGCCATCGGCGATCGCCTGGGCGTAGGCCGCCAGGGTGTGCTCCGGCAACAGCGCGCTTGCGCCGCGATGGCCGTAGACCGACACCTTGTGCGCGGCCGGGGTGGAGGATTCAGCACTCATGGCCACCGATGGTGCCACGGCCAGCGACAACAGCAACGCACAACCCCACGACTTCACTGCGACTTCCCCAAGCGGTATGTGATGGGCGTCAGTATGCGGCGGCAATGTGACAGGTGGGGGACCTGGGATCGGATCCCCGCAGGGGCTCCGACCTGAGCGCTCCCCCCATTCTTCAAACAATTCTGATTGAAGCGCTGCACGGCCCGCGACTAGCCTCGGATGACCAACAGCGAAGTTGTCAGGGGCAGATCATGAAACAACCGATGTACATGCCGATTCTCAAATGGCGACAGGGAGAGTACCTCGCGGTGGGTCGTACCAGCGAAGGAGTCAAGGATGGGATCTATCCCCTGTTCGAGATCCCGATCGAGCAGTGGGACTTCGAGAACGATGCACCGGCCAAGTCACTCGATGACCACCTGAAGAACGTAGGCAGGCGCCTGAGCAGTAACTGGAAGGCGCGGCGCTGCCTGTTCGATTCGCCCTATCTTGCCGGTGACGACACCATGGCTGACGGCCAGCACCATCTGGAGCGGATTTTCGACCTCACTCGCACCGCAGGATGCCAGGCCATTCCCGTGACCGGCATTGACCGGCATGTCGACTACCAGCAGGCGGTGGCACGCATTGTCGCCCGCGATGATCGTGGCTGCGGATTACGGCTGGTGCCGGATGATCTTGAAGGAGGGCGCCTGGCCCGGATCTCACGGTTGCTGAAACTGTTGGGCGTGGTATCAGGTCAGGTGGACCTGATCCTCGACAGCTCGACCGATGTCGCCGACTCGCCCACGCTGCAGGCATCGACCTGGCAGGCATGGATTGCGGCCGTTCCGGATCTGGCCGACTGGAGATCGATCACCCTCGTGGGGGGTAGTTTCCCTGCCAGCCTGAGCCCCTCTTCAAGCTATCGCCCACATGGCGATGTGAACCGCCGGGAATGGCGCGCGTACACGCGGCTAGCCCGCATGCACTCTGAACGAATGCCGTGGTTTGGTGACTATGGCTGCGCTTCTCCACAGACGGAATTGATGGATCCTCGCCTGTTCGACCCCAACGCCAAGATCAAGTACACGATCGATGATCAGTGGCGGATCGTTGTAGGTACCCAGATCAAGCGCAACGGCCGCGACCAGTACCGTGATCTGTGCCGGCACCTGGTCTCCGATCTGCCGGTGGTCTTCATGGGGCGCGGCTACAGCTGGGGCGATGCGTACATCGAAGACTGCGCAAACAGTGTCACCAGTACCGGGGGAAGCTCGACCTGGCCAACGGTGGCGACCAACCACCATATGACTAAGGTTGTTCGCGACCTCGCCAGTCTGACCGGCGCTTCAACTGTTCCCTGACCAGCGCACGGATTTCCGCAAGACTGTAGAGCTCCGACAGACGTTCACATAGCGCTGCGCGGTTGCCGCGCAGCGCTGATTTTTCAGGCGTCCGCCTGCCGATCAGAGCAGAAATTTCATCGCGCCAGAGCAGTGCTGCGACGGCCGTCGCGCTCACTGATGGATTGAGTTTTGCAGGCCGCACTAGTTCCAGCCTCACTGCGTTGCGCGCTCCACGTGATGCCAGCCTGACCCCCCACCAAGCAGGCAACGTATCCAGGGCATGGTCCAAATGGCGCTTGCCCACCACGATCGTCGCCTTGTCGAGGACATCGGAGTAGAACTGCTGCTGCAATGGAAGTCTCCGCAGGGTGTCGACATCACTCTTGATCTCGTAGCCGTGCAGATGGCCATTGATGACACAGACATCGACCCGGCAGGCGCCGCGCGCAAGCCCCATTTCCTCCACCACAAGCGTGTTCGGATTTGCGACATGCTCAGCAATGACCTTGCCCAGCAGAGCTGATCGCACGTCACTGTCGGTTATCGGGTTCATGGCGGGAATGATATCAAGGAGGTGTCGCGTACAGGATTGAAACCCCCAGCCGTCAGTCATGAGTAAGCGAGGCGGTCAGAGCCCCTTCGGGAATCTGACCTCGGCCCTACTTCCCGATGCAGAAACTGGAGAAGATCCTTCCAAGCAGGTCATCGGCACTCATCTGCCCGGTGATCTCGCCCAGCGCGTCATGCGCCAGCCGTAGTTCCTCAGCAGCCAGTTCCAGGTGCTCATGCGCCAGCTCGCCATCGGCGCGCTGCACGTGTTCCTGCGCACGCTCGATTGCATCCACATGCCGCGTGCGCGCCGAGAACTCGCCATCCACCTGCTCCCCTGCCCCGGCCGATGCGATCGAACGCAGGCGCGCGTGCAGATCCTCCAGGCCGGCACCGGTCGCAGCGGAGACGAACACGCGGTCCGGATCGTCCAGCGCCGGCAGCACATCGAGCAGATCCGATTTGTTGTGGATGTAGACCTTGTGCGGCACCGCTGCCACGGCCTCGCCCAGCGCGGCTTCACCCGCCGCCGGATCGCGCGCATCCAGCACGATCAGGGCCAGGTCGGTGCGCTCGATCTCCACATGGGCGCGGCGCATGCCTTCGCGTTCGATGGCGTCACCGCCGTCGCGCAGGCCGGCGGTGTCGACCAGGGTCAGCTCCAGGCCATCCAGGCGGATGGTCTCGCGCAGGGTGTCGCGGGTGGTGCCGGCGATGTCGGTAACGATGGCGCGCTCGCTGCCGGCCAGCGCATTGAGCAGTGAACTCTTGCCGGCATTCGGCGGACCGATCAGCACGGCATGCAGGCCATCGCGCAGGCGACGGCCACGTTCGGCGTCGCGGCGCAGCAGGGCCAGGTCGCTGCGCGCCTGTTCCAGGCCACGCCGCACCTGCGCGCCACCGAGGGTATCCAGCGGTTCGTCGGCGAAGTCGATGGCCGCTTCCACATGGATGCGCAGCAACACCAGCTGTTCGACCACGGCGTCGATGCGGCGCGAGAACACGCCGTCCAGCGAGCGACGTGCCGCGCGCGCCGCGCGGTTGTCGCCGGCCGCGATCAGGTCGGCGATGGCTTCGGCCTGGGCCAGGTCGAGCTTGCCGTTGAGGAACGCGCGTTCGCTGAACTCGCCCGGCCGCGCCTGGCGCGCACCGAGCGCGATGCAGCGCGCGACCAGTTGCTGCAGCAGGACCGGACTGCCGTGGCCCTGCAGTTCCACCACCTCTTCGCCGGTGAAGCTGTTCGGTGCCGGGAACCACAGCACGATGCCGTCGTCGATGACCTCGCCATCGGCGTCGCGCAGGCGTGCGTAGTGCGCATGGCGCGGGCGCAGTGCAGGCGCACCCAACGCGTTGGCGATGGCCGCTGCGCGCGGACCGGACAGGCGCAGCAGGCCGACACCGCCCGCGCCGGGGGCACTGGCGATGGCCACGATGGTATCGGCGCGGATTGCATCATTCATGGCTCAGAGTTTCTCCAGCTGCGCCCGTGCCTGCGCGGCACCACTGCCCTGCGGCTGCAGCGCCAGGTAGGTGGTGTAGGCCTGCTTCGCCTTCGCCTTGTCGCCTGCGTTGAAGTAGGCATCGCCCAGGTTGAGATAGGCCACCGCACGCGAGGGGTCGATCTTCAGGGTGTTCTCCAGCCAGCGCGCCGCTTCGGCATAGCGCTGCTGGCGGTAGTAGACGAAGCCGAGGTTGTTGGCGGCCTGGGCGAAGTCCGGACGCAGCTTCAGTGCCTCGGTGAACTGGGCTACCGCTTCGTCGTACTGCTTCTCGCGGTACAGCTGCAGGCCGCGGTCATTGGCCTGCTGCGCGCGCTGGCGGTCGGAGGCCGGGCCGGCGGTGGGCACCACCAGCTTGGCCTTGCCGCCCTGCAGGTCGGCCACCGTCACCGGCGCCTGGCTGCCCTTGGCTTCGCTGGCGGCTTCAACCTTGTTGTTCAGTGCGATTGCATCGGCGGTCAGCTGGCGCGTATCGGCGTTGAGGAATTCCTGGCTGTCGGGCACCTGGAACACGAACTCGCCGCCCTGCGAACCCGGCAGGCTGCCGAAGGCCGGGGTCTGGTGCGAAACGGCTGAGACGGCCGGCGCCACGTAGGCGGCCAGTTCGGTACCGGTGATCAGGCCATCGCCGTTGAGATCGCCCTTGCCAGCCAGCGCCTGCAGCAGCACCCAGGTGAACACCGAGTGGCCGTTCGGGCCGGCATCGGCCACCTGCTGGTCGGCGCCGCCGGCGGTCAGCATCTGCCGTGCGCTGCGACGTGCGTTCCCGCGCAGGAACGACGACGAAGAAGGGCCACCACGGGTCAGGCCCAGGCCGCTGTAGCAGGCATCCATCACGAACATCACGTGCTTGGCCTGCATGCTCTCGGCAATGTTCTGGATGTCGGTCATTGCGATGGCGTCGGTGGCGAACTCCTTCGGGTCCGAATCGACCGGAATGATGTAGCCCAGGTCACGCCCGGAGGCGAGCTGGCGGGTGGCGCCGTGGCCGGCAAAGAACACGAACACGCGGTCGTTCTTTCCGGTGCGGTCATCGGCCAGGCGGTCGTGGAAGGCGGCCAGGATGTTGTTGCGCGTGGCCTGCTCGTTCTTCAGCACGATCACCTGCGAAGACGGGAAGCCGAACTGCCCGGTCAGGGTATCGGCCACCGCCTGCGCATCGTGGCTGGCGTATTCCAGCTTTGGCCACTTGGCGTAGTTGTCGATGCCGACCACGATCGCCCACGACTTCTCGTAGCCGGTGGTGACGGTGGCGGCGCTGGTGTCACCCTTGCGCGCGCGGGCGACGGTGAAGTCGCGGCCATTCCACCCGGCGAACTGGTAGCCATCAGCGATCAGCCGGTCGAGGATCTGCGGCAACGCCTTCACCGCACGGTCGTGGATGTCATGGAACAGGATGATGCCGCGCTGTTCCTTGTTCACCTGGTCGAGCACGCGCTGCACGATCGATTCCGGCACCGGGTCGGCCCAGTCCATCGAATCGATGTTCCACATGATCGACTTCAACCCGGCTTCGTTGAGCAGCTGCAGGCCTTCGGCATTACGCGCGCCATAGGGGAAGCGGAACAGCGGCGCGCGCTTGCTGTCGACATCCTTCAGCAGCGTGTCGGTGTCCAGCACCTGCTGGCGCAGCGCATCGCCGGTGGTACGCGACAGCTGCGCATGGGTCAGGCTGTGGTTGCCGACGGCGTAGCCCTCTTCCATCAGGTTGCGGCTGATCTTCGCCATCGGCCCGAGGCTGACCTTGCCGTCGGTCTCGACCTTGCCGAGGTTGCGGCCGACCTCGAAGAACACGGCCGGTACGTCGTAGCGCTTGAGGATGGCCACCACTTCATCGGTATAGGCTTTGTGCGGGCCATCGTCGAAGGTCAGCACAACCGTCTTCGGCGGCAGGTCGCGGCCGAAGATCTCGCGTTCGCTGTCCTTCATCGACATCGGGTACGGCTCGATCACGCCGTAGTCGCGCAGGATCGCTTCGCGGCTGTAGTGCTTGTGCAGGTGGGCGATGTAGTCGTCCCACTTCTCGCGCTTCAGTTCGATGGCACGGGTGCGCTCGAAGCGGCTGAAGATGCGGGTCAGTTCCTGGTTGTAGTTGCGCTCGATCTCGTCCAGCGCCTCCAGGTCTTCGCCGATGCGCTGGTGCAGCTTCACTGCCGGCAGCGACGAATCGGTGCCGACGCGCTCATGCAGATCGCGCAGCACTTCTCGGAAGGCCAAGCGGTCGGCGTCGAACAGCTCCGGCGCCGATTCGATGTAGTCCAGCACGGTGCCGAGGGTGGCGAAGCGCTGCGGGCTGCTACCACGCAGCAGCGTGTCGAACTGCGCGGCGATGGCGCTGCGCTGTTCCAGGCCGTCGTGGAACAGCTGCTGGCCGATGCGGGTGGAGGTGCTGCGATCGGCCGCCGACTGCTGTTCCTCATCGGCCAGCAGCACGACGATCCGGCGATAGCCATCGAGCTGCTTCTGCAGCGCGGCCAGCAACGGCGCCGCGGCCGGATCGGCGGCGGCCGCGGCCTGCGCGCTGGGCTGGGTGACGGTGGTCGCCGGCGCCTTCGCATCCTTGTCGCCACAACCGGCAACGACCAGGGTCAACAACAGCGAGGGCAGGAACAGGCGGAACGACGACGCACGCGGCATGGCGGACTCGATGGATGCGGGATCGGTGTGCCGGCGATTCTAACGCCGGATGCGAAAAGCCCGCCTTGCGGCGGGCTTCTGCTGGGGTCAGCCGGCCAGCGGCCGGCTCTACCGATTACTTCTTTTTGACCGGGGCCGGCGCGGTGGTGGCCGGGACCGGCTCGCCGCCATGGCGCTTGGTCATCCACCACTGCTGCAGCAGGCCCAGGCCGCCGTTGACCACCCAGTACAGGACCAGGCCGGACGGCATGAAGGCCATCATGACGCCGAACACCAGCGGCATGAACTGCATCATCTTCTGCTGCATCGGGTCCATGCCCGGTGCCGGGGTCAGCTTCTGGGTGAACCACATCACCGCCACGTTGATCACCGGCAGGATGAAGTACGGGTCGCGTGCGGTCAGGTCCTGGATCCAGCCGAACCAGGGCGCCTGGCGCAGTTCGACCGATTCCACCAGCACCCAGTACAGGGCGAAGAAGATCGGCATCTGGATGAGGATCGGCAGGCAGCCGCCCATCGGATTGATCTTTTCCTTCTTGTACAGCTCCATCATCGCGGTCTGGAACTTCTGGCGATCATCGCCATAGCGTTCCTTCAGCTGCGCGATGCGCGGCTGGAAGCGACGCATCTTCGCACCGCTCTTGTACTGGGTCGCCGACAGCGGGTACAGCACCAGCTTCAGCAGCACCACCAGGCCGACGATCGCCCAGCCCCAGTTGCCCACCAGCTTGTGCACCTGGTTCAACACCCAGAACAGGCCCTGGCCGATCACCGCCATCATCGAGAAGCGGCTGTAGTCGACCACGCGGTCCAGGCCCGGCACATCTTCCTTGGCGATCAGGTTGACCAGCTTCGGGCCGACCCACAGGCGGGCTTCGGTGCTCGTGGACTGGCCCGGTGCCACGGTGAAGGCCGGGCCACGCGCTTCGATCAGGTCACGACCGGCCACCTGCGACAGCACGTAGTGTGCGGTCTGGTCCTTCTGCGGGATCCAGGCAGTGAAGAAGTGGTGCTGCAGCATCGCCAGCCAGCCGCCGGTGATGTTCTGGTTCAGCGTGCCGTCTTCCAGGTAGTCCTTGAACGCACGACGCTGGTACTTCTTGTCGTTGTCGTACCAGGTGGCACCGTTGAAGCTGAAGGAATCCGGGTTGGTCATGCTCCGCGACAGGATGGTCGGGGTGCGGTCCAGGGTGCGGTAGACGTAGCCGTTCCAGGGAGCGGCACCAGTGTTGCTGACTTCGTCCTTGAAGCGCACGGCGTACTCGTTGCGCGAGACGGTCAGGGTGCGCTTGATGGTCACGCCGTTGTCGGCGGTCCACACAAACGGGATCTGCAGCTCGTTCTGGCCCTTGGCCAGCACGAAGTCCTTGGTGTCACCCACCAGCTTGAAGCCGTCAGCGCCGGGGACCGGGGTGTTCTTGTCTTCGCTGGCCCAGCCACTGATCGCGCTGTACGGATGCGCGGGGTCTTCGGTCAGCAGGCGGACCGGCGGGCTGCCTTCGTCCTTGGTCTGCGGGAACTGCAGCAGCTCGGCGTCGAGCACGCGGCCGCCATCGAGCACCAGGCGCAGGACGTCGGTGGTGACGGTCACGCGCTGGCTGGCCGGGGTGGCGCTGGCCTGCGCCTGCACGGCGGCCTGGCCGGGCGCGCCCGGAACCTGGGCGCTGGGGATGGCGCCCGGGGTTGCGCCCGGAACGCTCTGTGCAGCGGCCGGGGCCGACGTGGTCGTCGGTGCCGGGGTCGGAGCAGCCTTTTCACGGCTCCACTCCATCCACAGCAGCACGGCCACCATCAGCCAGGCAAAAATGAGGAATACGCGGGTCTGGTTCATCAGCGGACAGGCTCGGCGGGGCCGGGACGCGATGCCGGCTCGGTCAAAGAAGGAGTTGCGATGCCATCAGGCGGCGGCATTGTGCCGTCCACGCCCGGCGTGGGCAATGCACGCAGGCGACGCAGCAGGCGCAGGAAGGCCTGGCGGATCTCGTCGTTGCTGGCGGAACGCGCAGCACTACGAGCCACGACGACGAAGTCGCCTGGCTGGATGTCGGTACGTGTCTGACGCAGGATGTCGCGCAGGACGCGCTTGATCCGGTTACGCCCGACGGCGTTCGGATCAACCTTGCGGGAAACCGCCAGACCCAGCCTGGCCGGCCGGTCAGCCGGCAGCCAGTGCAGGGTCATCAGCGGATCGGACACACGGCGGGCGCCGTTGAAGACCGTTGAGTATTCGGCACGCGTGCGGACCCGCGCAGAGCGAGGGAATCGCTTGCGCGGGTCTGCAGTATTCACTGTCGAAGGGATTGCGTCTGCCGCGATGTGCGGCATGGCAATCAGGCGCTCAGGACTTTGCGGCCCTTGGCGCGGCGACGCGACAGGATCTTGCGGCCGTCAGCGGTCTTCATACGGGCACGGAAGCCGTGGTCGCGCTTACGCTTGAGGTTGCTGGGCTGGTAGGTGCGCTTCGTGGCCATTGGGGGCCTCTCGTATGAATGGGACGGAAAGAACCGGAAATTCTAGAGAGGTACCCCGCCCCAAGTCAACCCCTGGCAGCTACGCGAATTCACTGGGCTGTGCAATAGCTGTGGATGTTTTTGTGAATAAGTAGGGGACAAGCATTCCGAAGGCGGGCGCTCGGTGGTAGTCTGAGCCATCCATTTCCCCCCTTTCCGGCCTGTGTTTGGGCGCCTTGTCGCGTCCATGCCCCGGCCACCGGACGATTATTGCTGATGGATGCTTGGTCCCGTAGTCTCGAGCGCCTCGAAGCGGAGTTCCCGCCGGAAGACGTTCATACCTGGTTGAAGCCGCTGCAGGCCGATCTGCGCGTGGACAGCCTGGTGCTGTATGCACCGAATGCCTTCATCGTCGACCAGGTCCGCGAGCTGTATCTGGCCCGGATCCGCGAACTGCTGGCGCATTTCGCCGGCTTCAGCGACGTTTTTCTTGAAATCGGCTCGCGCCCGCGCCCTGTGGAGGCGCAGAACGCGCCGGTTTCCGCGTCATCGGCGCATGTGTCCAGCGAACCGCAGGTGCCGTTTGCCGGCAACCTGGACAATCACTACACGTTCGCCAACTTCGTGGAAGGCCGCAGCAACCAGCTGGGCCTGGCCGCCGCCTTCCAGGCAGCGCAGAAGCCGGGCGACCGCGCGCACAATCCGCTGCTGCTGTACGGAGGCACCGGCCTGGGCAAGACCCACCTGATGTTCGCTGCCGGCAACGCCATGCGCCAGGCCAATCCGGGCGCGAAGGTGCTGTACCTGCGTTCTGAACAGTTCTTCAGCGCGATGATCCGGGCCCTGCAGGAAAAGACCATGGATCAGTTCAAGCGCCAGTTCCAGCAGGTCGACGCGCTGCTGATCGATGACATCCAATTCTTCGCCGGCAAGGACCGCACCCAGGAAGAGTTCTTCCACACCTTCAACGCGTTGTTCGATGGCAAGCAGCAGATCATCCTGACCTGTGACCGCTATCCGCGCGAAGTCGAGGGCCTGGAAGCGCGCCTGAAGTCGCGGCTTGCCTGGGGCCTGTCGGTCGCGATCGAACCGCCGGACTTCGAGACCCGCGCCGCGATCGTGCTGGCCAAGGCACGCGAACGCGGTGCCGAGATTCCCGATGATGTTGCGTTCCTGATCGCCAAGAAGATGCGCTCCAACGTGCGCGACCTCGAGGGTGCGCTGAATACCCTGACCGCCCGCGCCAATTTCACCGGCCGCGCGATCACCACCGAATTCGCCCAGGAAACCCTGCGCGACCTGCTGCGCGCCCAGCAGCAGGCGATCAGCATTCCCAACATCCAGAAAACCGTGGCCGACTACTACGGGCTGCAGATCAAGGATCTGCTGTCGAAGCGTCGGACCCGTTCGCTGGCACGTCCGCGCCAGGTCGCCATGGCCCTGACCAAGGAACTGACCGAGCACAGCCTGCCCGAGATCGGCGACGCCTTTGCCGGTCGCGATCACACCACGGTGCTGCATGCCTGCCGCCAGATCCGGACCCTGATGGAAACCGACGGCAAGCTCCGCGAGGACTGGGACAAGCTGATCCGGAAGCTGAGCGAATGATGCACGGATGCCGATGAGGCGTCATCGCACAAAACGGTGCAGAATCCGGTAGCAAGCGCGGGACACGTTGTGGATAAAAATGGCGTTTGAAATCGCTCCGAATTTATCCACAACTTTCCCCACCCCTTTGGGGTCGGTAATACAGAGGGTTTCGAGGTCTGAAATTCTTTTATTTACAAAGACTTAGCGTTGTTTTCCAGCGATTCTGTCTCTACCAGCACCACCAAGCTTTTGATTTATTCCACATTTTTTAAAGCATAGGGGCACGGAACCACATGCGTTTCACACTGCAGCGCGAAGCCTTTCTCAAGCCGTTGGCACAGGTCGTCAACGTGGTCGAACGCCGCCAGACCCTTCCGGTTCTGGCCAATTTCCTGGTCCAGGTGCAGAACGGCCAGCTGTCGCTGACCGGTACCGACCTGGAAGTGGAGATGGTGTCGCGGATCGCGGTTGAAGACGCCCAGGACGGCGAAACCACCATTCCCGCCCGCAAGCTGTTCGAGATCATCCGCGCCCTGCCCGACGGCAGCCGGATTACCGTCTCGCAGACCGGTGACAAGATCACCGTGCAGGCCGGTCGCAGCCGCTTCACCCTGGCCACCCTGCCGTCCAATGACTTCCCGTCGGTGGACGAAGTGGAAGCCACCGAGCGCGTGGCCATCGGCGAAGCGACCCTGAAGGAGCTGATCGAGCGCACCGCGTTCGCGATGGCCCAGCAGGACGTGCGCTACTACCTCAACGGTCTGCTGTTCGACCTGCGTGGCGATGCACTGCGCACCGTTGCCACCGACGGCCACCGTCTGGCCCTTTGCGAAACCGACCTGGCCAAGCCCAGCGGTTCGAAGCGCCAGATCATCGTGCCGCGCAAGGGCGTGACCGAGCTGCAGCGCCTGCTGGAAAGCGGCGATCGCGAGATCGAGCTGGAAGTCGGCCGCAGCCACGTCCGCGTCAAGCGCGACGATGTCACCTTCACTTCGAAGCTGATCGATGGCCGTTTCCCGGACTACGAAGCGGTGATCCCGATCGGTGCCGACCGTGAAGTGAAGGTGGATCGTGAAGCACTGCGTGCCTCGCTGCAGCGCGCCGCGATCCTGTCCAACGAGAAGTACCGCGGCATTCGCGTGGAAGTCTCGCCGGGCAACCTGAAGATCAGCGCGCACAACCCGGAACAGGAAGAAGCTCAGGAAGAGATCGAGGCCGACACCACGGTCAGCGATCTGGCCATCGGCTTCAACGTGAACTACCTGTTGGATGCCCTCTCCGCCCTGCGCGACGAGGAAGTGATCATCCAGCTACGCGACTCCAACTCCTCGGCGCTGGTGCGTGAATCCAGCAGCGAGAAGTCGCGCCACGTGGTGATGCCGCTGCGTCTCTGACGGAAACGCTGTTTCACGTGGAACCCAGAAGCGCCCGGGACCTCCCGGGCGTTTTTTTATGTTCCACGTGGAGCATTGTCGAAACGGATCGTAGAAATCCTGGACGTGCCCTGCTCATCCCCACACCAACTCGATCTCGCTTGCTCGAAGCAACTCGGAATCCAGGACGTTGGGAATTCGTCTTGCAGTGCTCGTCGGGCTCCATGCGATCTGGGTTCTGGCAGCGAGCGCTTCGCATGTCCCACTTCGTTGTCCTGATCTTCAATGGTGGAAGCAGCAGATCATCTTCCCCGGGAGGAGGTCCTTCGCTTCTGCAAACGGCACTGTCCACTGGCCGGCTCGGGGGCACACTTGGGCAATCCTAGCTTCTAAATCTGGGTATAAATCTAAAGCATGGTGGTGATGGTAGAGCCAGATTTCGTGGAGAAATGTATTATCTGTTTGTTTTTAAAGGGATTTATGAGCCTGAAACCCCCTGTATAGAGGGCCCTCGGCCTGGGGGGGAACCTGTGGATAGTTTTCAGCGCTGAGCAAAAGGGCTTTTTTATCCACAGATTGCCCATACCTTGTGTATAAGTCATACATGCCTCCTGTGGACAGTGTGGAACTAGCGTCCTGGATTTCTTGAAATCTGTGGAACCCTCCAAGGCATCGGATCGCAGATTTGAAGGAATCGGCGGGGTCATCCGTCGGAACCACCCGCGAGGTGTCCCGCGATGGCCCTGCAGTGCTCATGAAATCGGCGAAATCTGAGGGCCTGGACTCTGGAACCCCGCGCAGATTTGAAGAAATTTCGGGCCGTTCCTGCCCGGAACGGGCGCGTCACCCGCATTCCACGTGGAACGCGTCCATCGATGGGTGCAGAAGCTGCACCTTCGGCTCGACCGGCCTGCCAGCGCGCCCGGCTTGACCGATGCAGTAAGCTGATGGATTCCCTGCCCCTCTACCGCCTCGTGCGGATGGTCTTTCGCGCCCCATGCAGATCCGCCGCCTCGCCTTGCATCAACTGCGTCGCTTCAGTGCGGTGGACCTGTCGCCCCAGCCAGGATTGAACCTGCTGACCGGCGACAACGGTGCCGGCAAGACCAGCGTGCTCGAAGCCCTGCACCTGATGGCCTATGGGCGCAGCTTCCGTGGTCGAGTGCGCGACGGTCTGGTGCGTCAGGGCCAGGAAGCGCTGGAAATCTTCGTGGAATGGGACGAACAGCGTGCCAATCAGCCGCCGCACCGCCGAAAAGCCGGGCTGCGCCACAGTGGCCAGGACTGGAAGGGGCGATTGGACGGCGAAGATGTCGCGCAGCTGGGTAATCTCTGCGCAGCACTGGCCGTGGTGACGTTCGAGCCCGGGAGCCATGCACTGGTCAGTGGTGGTGGCGAACCCCGCCGCCGCTTCCTCGATTGGGGCTTGTTCCACGTGGAACCGGATTTTCTGTCCTTGTGGCGCCGCTACTCCCGGGCGCTGAAGCAGCGCAACGCCCTGCTCAAGCAGGGCGGGCCGTCGCGGATGCTCGATACCTGGGATCACGAGCTGGCCGAGGCCGGAGAACCGCTGACCAGCCGCCGCCAGCACTACCTGGAGCGTCTGCAGCAGCGCACTGTGGCTTTGGCCGCCAGCCTGGCGCCGCAACTGGGCATCCACGGACTGGACCTGAGTCCTGGATGGCGGCGGCATGAGCTCCCATTGGCCGATGCCTTGCTTCTGGCCCGGGAACGTGACCGGCAGGCCGGGTATACCTCGGTCGGCCCGCACCGGGCGGACTGGAGTGTGGATTTCCACAGCATTCCGGGGCGTGATGCACTGTCCCGCGGCCAGGCCAAGCTGACGGCATTGGCGTGCCTGCTGGCACAGGCCGAGGACTATGCGGAACAGCGCGGCGAATGGCCGGTGATCGCGCTGGATGATCTGGCTTCGGAACTGGATCGCACCCACCAGGCGCGGGTATTGGAGCGCCTGCTCAATGGCCCGGCACAGATCTTCATCACCGCCACCGAAACCCCGGCGGCGCTGCAGGAACTGACCCACATCGCCCGGTTCCACGTGGAACATGCACAGATCGTGGCTGTGCCATAGTGGGCACACCAGGGCCGCTCGACCCCGGCTGGTATAATTCGGGTTGGAATCCTTTCATTCTCGGCGCATCGCCCCAAGCGGTGGCCGACCTGCGGAGCCTACGGCAAGCGCAATGAGCGACGAACAGAACACCCCGGCAAACAACGGCAATTACGACGCCAACAGCATTACCGCCCTGGAAGGCCTGGAGGCTGTCCGCAAGCGTCCAGGCATGTACATCGGCGACGTGCATGACGGTACCGGTCTGCACCACATGGTGTTCGAGGTCGTCGACAACTCGATCGACGAAGCGCTGGCCGGCCACGCCGACCATGTTGCAGTGACGATCCACGCCGACGGCTCGGTCTCGGTGTCCGACAACGGCCGCGGCATTCCGACCGGCAAGCACGAGCAGATGAGCGCCAAGCTCGGCCGCGAAGTGTCTGCGGCCGAAGTGGTCATGACCGTCCTGCACGCGGGCGGCAAGTTCGACGACAACAGCTACAAGGTTTCGGGCGGCCTGCACGGCGTCGGCGTCAGCGTGGTCAACGCGCTGTCGCAGAAGCTGCTGGTGGACGTGTTCCAGAACGGCTCCCATTACCAGCAGGAATTCAGCAACGGCGCAGCCGTGACCGCGCTGGCCAAGCTGGAAGCCACCACCAAGCGTGGCACCACCGTGCGTTTCTGGCCGTCCACCGTCGCCTTCCACGACAACGTGGAGTTCCACTACGACATCCTGGCCCGCCGCCTGCGCGAGCTATCGTTCCTGAACTCCGGCGTCAAGATCGTCCTTGCCGACGAGCGTGGTGATGGCCGTCGCGATGATTTCCACTACGAGGGCGGCATCCGCAGCTTCGTGGAGCATCTGGCCCAGCTGAAGACTCCGCTGCACCCGAACGTCATCTCGGTCACCGGCGAGCACAACGGCATCGTGGTGGACGTGGCGCTGCAGTGGACCGACTCCTATCAGGAGACGATGTACTGCTTCACCAACAACATTCCGCAGAAGGACGGCGGTACCCACCTGGCCGGTTTCCGCGGTGCGTTGACCCGGGTGCTCAACAACTACATCGAGCAGAACGGCATCGCCAAGCAGGCCAAGATCAACCTGACCGGCGACGACATGCGCGAAGGCATGATCGCGGTGCTGTCGGTGAAGGTGCCGGACCCGAGCTTCTCCAGCCAGACCAAGGAAAAGCTGGTCAGCTCCGACGTGCGTCCGGCGGTGGAAAATGCCTTCGGTGCGCGCCTGGAAGAGTTCCTGCAGGAAAACCCGAACGAAGCCAAGGCGATCGCCGGCAAGATCGTCGATGCCGCCCGTGCACGTGAAGCTGCGCGCAAGGCCCGCGACCTGACCCGCCGCAAGGGTGCGCTGGATATCGCTGGCCTGCCGGGCAAGCTGGCCGACTGCCAGGAAAAGGATCCGGCACTGTCCGAACTGTTCATCGTCGAGGGTGACTCGGCAGGTGGCTCGGCCAAGCAGGGCCGCAACCGCAAGAACCAGGCGGTGCTGCCGCTGCGCGGCAAGATCCTCAACGTGGAACGCGCGCGCTTCGACCGCATGCTGTCCTCCGACCAGGTCGGTACGCTGATCACCGCGCTGGGCACCGGCATCGGCCGTGACGAGTACAACCCGGACAAGCTGCGGTACCACAAGATCATCATCATGACCGACGCCGACGTCGACGGCGCCCACATCCGCACCCTGCTGCTGACGTTCTTCTACCGTCAGATGCCGGAGCTGATCGAGCGCGGTTACGTCTACATCGGCCTGCCGCCGCTGTACAAGATCAAGCAGGGCAAGCAGGAGCTGTACCTGAAGGACGACCCGGCGCTGGACAGCTACCTGGCCAGCAGCGCAGTGGAAAACGCTGCACTGGTGCCGGCCACCGGCGAGCCCGGCATCGAAGGCCTTGCGCTGGAGAAGCTGCTGCTGGCCTACGCGGCCGCGCTGGATTCGATCGAGCGCAACGCACATCGCTACGACCGCAACCTGCTTGAAGCGCTGGTCGATTTCGTACCGATGGACCTGGAAAGCCTGCGCGCTGCCGGTGAAGGCGAGGGCCTGGATGCACTGGCCAAGCGCCTCAACCAGGGCAGCCTGGGCAGCCCGCGCTTCACGCTGGAACTGCAGGAAGCCAACGACGAGCGCCCGGCCGCTGTGCTGGTGACCCGTCGCCACATGGGTGAACAGCACATCCAGGTGCTGCCGATGTCGGCCTTCGAAAGCGGCGAACTGCGCGCAATCCACCAGGCATCGAAGCTGCTGCACGGTCTGGTCCGCGAAGGCGCGACCATTTCCCGCGGTGCCAAGTCGATCGAAGTCGACAGCTTTGCCAAGGCACAGAACTGGCTGCTCGAGGAGGCCAAGCGCGGCCGCCAGATCCAGCGATTCAAGGGCCTGGGTGAAATGAATCCGGAGCAGCTGTGGGACACCACGGTGAATCCGGAAACCCGTCGACTGCTGCAGGTGCGCATCGAAGACGCTGTCGCTGCTGACCAGATCTTCAGCACGCTGATGGGCGATGTCGTCGAACCGCGTCGCGACTTCATCGAAGACAACGCGCTGAAGGTCGCAAACCTGGATATCTGACACAATCGGGACACGGCCGGTGCGCGGGGAGGCGCGCCGGCCTTCGACTCTTGAACACAGGTACCTGATGTCCGCATCCGCCCCGGTTTCCGCTCCGCCCCCGGTTCCGCCGGCTTCTGCCGCGCCGCGTGCCGTTTCGCCGTTGGCGGGGTTCTTCATCGACCTGGGTATCGCCGCCGTCACTCTGTTCGGCCTGAGCCTGATCAGCGGCCTGCTGTGGGGCCTGTACCGTGGCGTGGTGGTCGGTTACGCGAACGCACAGGCCGGCGCTGGCGCACCCGAGGCCAGTTCGGTAGCGGCGTCACTGGGCCAGCCCGGCGCGCTTGCGCAGATTCTCATGGCGCTGTTTGCCACCGGCGGCGCCGCGCTGCTGCTGTACTTCTGGCGACGTCCGGCCAACACGGCCGAGCGCCACGCGTCGCGCCAGGCGCTGCGCCGTCCCTCCACCTGGGGCTGGACCCTGCTGGTGGCGACCCTGATCGTGCTCGGCAGCAATGGCATCGCCTTCCTGGCCAAGCAGTTCGGTATCGAGCCGGTTCCCACCAACCTGGCGCTGATGCAGAGCGCGATCGCGCGCTTCCCCTTGTTCCTGGTGCTGTTCGCGGTGGTACTGGCACCGGCCTACGAGGAGCTGCTGTTCCGCCGCGTGCTGTTTGGCCGCCTGTGGAAGGCCGGGCGTCCGTGGCTGGGCGTGG
This sequence comes from Stenotrophomonas sp. GD03819, assembly GCF_029841665.1. Taxonomy (NCBI): domain Bacteria; kingdom Pseudomonadati; phylum Pseudomonadota; class Gammaproteobacteria; order Lysobacterales; family Lysobacteraceae; genus Stenotrophomonas; species Stenotrophomonas sp. GD03819. The sequence goes on along the minus strand of NZ_JAOCEW010000012.1, from coordinate 52,693 downwards.
TACTGAGCAGCCTTGCTTTTGCCCTCATCCATGAAATCCCTGGCACCAGCGCCAACGGCCCGGCCGAGATCGCGCAGCTGTGGCTGGTCTATGGCGGCATGGGTGCTGCGTTCTGCTGGTTATACCAGCGCACCGGTACGCTCTGGGCCGCGATCGCCGCGCACGCGCTGAACAACGGTGTGGCGCTTGCCGCACTTGTGTTCTTCGGGGCAACGTAACGCCGTGTCCGCTTGACGAAAGATTAAGCCGCTACGCTACACACTGCGCATATGAACACGGGGGGGGATCCATGAAACAACTGCTGCTGGCCCTTGTCATCACCACCCTGGTCAGCGCCTGCGCGACCACGACCTCCCCTACCGGCCGCCGGCAGATGGTGGGCGGGGTGTCGCAGGCGCAGCTGGATCAGCTCGGCGCTCAGGCGTTCGCCGAAACCAAGCAGAAGGAAAAGATCAGCACCGATGGCCGCCAGAACGGTTACGTGCAGTGCGTGGTCAATGCCCTGGTCGCGCAGTTGCCGCCTCAATACCGTGGCGTACGGTGGGAGACGGCGGTGTTCGTCGACAAGGAGCCCAACGCCTTCGCCCTGCCCGGCGGCAAGGTCGGCGTGAACACTGGCATCTTCACCGTCGCCAAGAACCAGGATCAGCTGGCTGCCGTAATCGGCCATGAAATCGGCCACGTCATCGCCCGCCACCACGAGGAGCGCATCACCCGGCAGATGGGCGCGCAGACCGGGCTGGCCGTGCTCGGTGCGCTGGCCGGCGCGGCCTACGGCGAAGGCGCTGCCAGCACCGTCAACCAGCTTGGTGGCATGGGCGCGCAGACCGCCTTCCTGCTGCCCGGTTCACGCACCCAGGAAAGCGAGGCCGACGTGATCGGCCAGCGATTGATGGCCCAGGCCGGCTTCAACCCGGCGCAGGCGGTCGACCTGTGGCAGAACATGATGGCTGCCAGTGGCGGTCGCAGCCCACAATGGCTGTCCACCCACCCCGACCCAGCCAACCGGATCCAGGAACTGCGACGCGATGCACCGGCTCTGACGCCGGTCTATCAGCAGGCGCAGGCGGCCGGGCTGCGGCCAAAGTGCGGATGAGTGCGCATTTCTATGCTGTATTGCAGCACATAAAACGATTTCTCACGCCATCTGTTTCTGATACGTTTGGCGGCTCAGATTTTTCTGACAGTCCGACTTTGCCGCTAACCGGCGGTTCGATCGAGGTGAACGATGATTTTCCGTAACCACAAAGCTGTGCTTTCCGTCCTCGTCGCGACCGCCCTGACCGGCGCCGTGGTCACCGATGCCTTCGCGCAGTCCTCGCGTTCCTCCGAGCGTGGCAACCGCGGCGGCAAGCAGGCCAAGGCCGAAGCGCTGTACCCGAACGCGACCCGCGAGGAGCCGACCGTCAAGGCATCGGCCAAGCTGGGCAGCAAGCTGCAGAAGATGATCGACAGCTACAACAAGGAAAAGTTCCCGGAGACGCGCACGCAGGCCGACGCGATCCTCGCTGACAGCGCCGCGAACGAGTACGACAAGTCGCTGGCCGCGCAGCTGGCCTCGCAGGCCGCCTACCAGACCGACGACACGCCGGCTGCCGTTGCCTACCTGAAGCAGGTCCTGCAGTTCAACGGCCTGGACAACAACGGCCACTTCCAGTCGATGCTGATGCTGGGCCAGCTGCAGCTGCAGGAAGACCAGACCGCCGAAGGCCTGGCGACCCTGGACAAGTACTTCGCCGAGAGCAAGTCGACCAAGCCGGAAGAACTGATCGCCAAGGGCCAGGCGCTGTACCAGCTGGAGCGCTACCAGGAAGCGATCCCGGTGCTCAAGCAGGCCATCGCCGGTGCCACCGAACCGAAGGACAACTGGAACCAGCTGCTGATGGCGGCCCTCGCCGAAGCCGGCCAGTCCGGCGAAGCGGTGAAGGAAGCCGAGGCCCTGGCCGCCAAGAACCCGAACGACAAGAAGGCCCAGCTGAACCTGGCCAGCATGTACATGCAGGCCGACCAGATGGAAAAGGCTGCCGCGGTGATGGACAAGCTGCGCAGCAGCGGCCAGCTCACCGAAGAGCGCGAGTACAAGCAGCTGTACTCGATCTATGCCAACACCGAACACAAGGAAAAGGACGTCATCGCGGTCATCAACGAAGGGTTGCAGAAGGGCATCCTGAAGCCGGATTACCAGGTCTACCTGGCGCTGGCCCAGTCCTACTACTACTCCGACCAGGTGCCGCAGGCGATCGATGCGTGGCAGAAGGCTGCCCCGCTGTCCAAGGACGGTGAGACCTACCTGAACCTGGCACGCGTCCTGCATGCCGAAGGTCGCATCCCGGAGGCCAAGCAGGCCGCCCAGCAGGCGCTGGCGAAGGGTGTGAAGAACCAGGCTGATGCCAAAAAAATCATCAACCTGAAGTAAGTAGGAATAACGCCTGAATGCCTGCACAGTTGATGCGCAGGCGCTCAGGATTGGTATAAGCTTGGAGGTTCCTGCGGTGTCATGCACCGCTGATCAGGGATTCCGCCCCCGGCATCCCGGCCCCACTATTGAGCTCTTGGCGCATGACGGAACAACTAGTCGTTCACCGGTACGAACAACCCGATGACAAGGGGCTGAGCTGGCCTCGCATCGTCGGCATCGCGTTTGTAATTGCCCTGCATCTGGCCGCGTTCATGATGCTCCTGATCCCCGCCGTGGCTCCCAAGGCCGTGGCTGAGAAGGAGCGCAACGTCATGGTGACGATCGTCGACGCCCCGCCGCCGCCGCCCCCGCCGCCGCCGCCGCCGCCGCCGACCGATACTCCGCCGCCGCCGGTGAAGAATCTGTCGCCGCCGAAGCCGTCGCCGGTCCCGCCGCCGCCGCAGGCGCCGGTCGTGGACGTGCCGGAACCGCGCCCGAACGACATCGTCACCCCGCCGTCGCCTCCGGCGCCGCCGGCACCGCCGACCTCGATCGAGGCCAGCGTGGACATCTCGTCGAAGGCCATGAATCCGCCGCGCTACCCGCCGGCAGCCTTCCGCGCGGGTATCCAGGGCGAAGTGATCCTGATCATTGATGTCGATGCCAGCGGCAACGTCACCAATGTCACGGTGGAAAAGTCCAGCCGTAACCGCGACCTGGACCGTGCTGCGATGGAAGCGGCTCGCAAGTGGCGCTTCAACGCCGCTGAAGCAGGCGGTAAGAAGACGGCAGGTCGCGTTCGCGTTCCGGTCAACTTTGCGCTGAACTGATGCGCCCGGGTGGCCGCCGGCCACCCCCGCTCCCGGTTCGATTGTTTAGCTTAGCTACACCCTTTATCACCACACACAACAAAGGTAAGCGTCATGCTGCAGGAAATTTTCATCGCCGCTGCTGCCGGGGGCAATCCGTCCAACGCCCTGTCGCAGATGGGCTTCGAGCACCTGATCCACGAAATGACCACCAAGCCGGGTGATTTCGCGGTTTCCTGGGTCGTGCTGCTGACCCTGGTCGTCATGTCGGCCATGTCTTGGTACTGGACCGTCATCAACATCTTCCGTGCTACCCGCCTGAAGAGCGCCGCCGATCGCGTCGTCAGCCTGTTCTGGGACACCCCGAACGCGCAGGACGCCATCCGTGCGATGGAAGAACAGCCGGCTTCCGAGCCGTTCTCGAAGATCGCCCTGGACGCTGCCCAGGCGGCTGCCCACCACCAGCGCGCTGAAGGCGGCGCCACCGGCGGCGTGGGTGAGAACCTGAGCCGTTCGGAGTTCGTCGACCGCGCCCTGCGTCAGGCCGTGACCCGCGAAAGCAACAAGCTGCAGTCGGGCATGACCCTGCTGGCCACCGTCGGTGCAACCGCTCCGTTCGTCGGTCTGCTGGGTACCGTGTGGGGCATCTACGGCGCGCTGATCAAGATCGGTGCCACCGGCTCCGCTTCGATCGACGCCGTTGCCGGCCCGGTGGGTGAAGCGCTGATCATGACCGCGATCGGTCTGTTCGTCGCGATCCCGGCCGTGTTCGCCTTCAACTTCTTCAGCAAGATCAACAGCGCGACCATCAGCAAGTTCGATACCTTCGCGCACGACCTGCACGACTTCTTCGCCACCGGCTCGCGCGTCCGCTAATTGCGGCGCGCGTCACCCAGCGACGAACGTAAGTAGTCACCAAGATCTAGACGGAGCCCGTTATGGCTTTCAGTAGTGGTAACAGCGGCGGCCCCATGGCCGACATCAACGTTACGCCCCTCGTGGACGTGATGCTGGTGCTGCTGATCATCTTCATCATCACGGCGCCCCTGATGTCCCACAAGGTCAAGGTGGATCTGCCGGAAGCCAACCTGATCCAGAAGCCGGAAGACGCTGAAAAGCGTTCCGGACCGATCACCCTGGCAGTCAAGGAAGACGGCTCGATCTACTGGAACGACGAAGAAATCAACAAGCAGACTCTCGAGTCGCGCTTGGCGACCGCCGCCCAGCAGACCCCGCAGCCGCCGCTGAACCTGCGTGGTGACCGCACCACCAAGATGCGTGTCATCAACGACCTGACCAAGGTCGCGCAGGAGCAGGGCATGCTTGACGTCGGCTTCGTCGCGACCAAAGAAAAGGGGCAATAAGCCATGGCATTCAGTAGTGGTGGTGGCAAGGGCCCCATGGCAGACATCAACGTCACGCCCCTCGTGGACGTGATGCTGGTTCTGCTGATCATCTTCATCGTGACCGCGCCGATCATGACGTACCCGATCGCCGTGGACCTGCCGCAGCGCGTGCTCAACCCACCGCCGCAGCTGGTCGAACCGCCGCCGCCGATCGAACTGAAGATCGACGCCAGCAACCAGGTCTCGTGGAACAACAGCCCGATCAATACCAGCGAGCTGCAGCAGCGGATGGAGCAGGAGGTCCAGCGTGACCCGACCAACCAGCCGGAACTGCGCATCGACGCCAGCCCGGATTCCGAGTACGACGTGATGGCCAAGGTTCTGGCCGCCGCGAAGAACGCTCAGATGAAGAAGATCGGTTTTGTGCAGCAGTAATCGCTACACCGCAACACAACAGTCATGACGCGACTGCAGACGCCCCTGGAGACAGGGGCGTCTTTTTTTATGCCCGCGGGGGCTCGTCGGGGTCAGCTCCCTTTCGCGCAGGAAGGGATCTGACCCCATCAGGTTGCACGCGCCGCTATGATCGGCGGATGCTCGCCCTCTTCGACTCCCTGCGCCACTGGCTCGACGGCATCGCCCACCTCGGCACGATCCTGGCGGTAGCCTATCTGCTGTACCTGCTCGCGCTGACCGGCTGGATCATGCTGCAGAAGCGTGAGCCGGTGGCCACGCTGAGCTGGATCCTGTCGCTGGCGCTGCTGCCCTACCTGGGTCTCTTCATCTATTACCTGCTGGGCCCGCAGAAGGTGAAGCGGCAGCGCCTGCGCCGTGGCCGCGCGCGGTCGGGCATGGAGCACTACAGCGACGTCTGCCCACCCGACGCCGACTGCACCGAGCTGGCCAAGATCGCCCAGGCCACGACCGGGCTTGCGCCGAGCAGCGCCACCGAAGTGACCTGGCTGGTGGACGGCGCGGCGACCTACGCGGCGCTGCTTGAGGCCGTCGCACAGGCACGCGACCACGTGCATCTGGAGTACTACATCTTCAACCCGGACCATGCCGGAACCGCCCTGCGTGACGCGCTGGTGGAACGTGCACAGGCCGGCGTGCAGGTGCGCCTGCTGCTCGATGCCGTAGGCTCTTCCGCCCTGCCCCGCCGCTTCCTGCAGCCGCTGCTCGACGCCGGTGGCGAAGCGATCTGGTTCCACCCACGGCAGCTGCTGAAGCCGTTCAAGCGCCCGTGGTTGAACCTGCGTACCCACCGCAAGCTGGTGATCGTCGATGGGCGCCTCGCCTTCACCGGTGGCATCAACATCACCGACGACGAGGACGAAAGCCGCAGGGCGGATGCCTACCGCGACCTGCACATGCGCATCCGCGGCCACGTGGTGCGCAGCCTGCAGCTGGTGTTTGCCGAGGACTGGCTCTACGCAAGTGGGCAGGATCCCTCGCGCATGGACATCGCCCGTCTGTGGCCGGCCGACATGCCGCTGCGCGGCGATGCTGCGATCAACGCCCAGGTGCTGGTCTCCGGTCCGGACTCGGGCTGGGAAACGATCCATCGCCTGCACGTGGCGGCGATCCAGGAAGCGCATGAGCGTGTCTGGCTGGTCACGCCCTACTTCGTGCCGGGCGAAGCGGCGCGGATGGCGTTGACCTCGGCCGCGCTGGGCGGCCTGGACGTGCGCCTGCTGGTGCCGAAGATGAGCGATTCCTGGTTCGTCACCCAGGCCGCCCGCTCCTACTTCGACGAGCTGCTGCATGCCGGGGTGAAGATCTACGAGTACGGCCCGCGCATGCTGCATACCAAGGCCTTCATCGCCGATGACGACGTCTGCATCGTTGGCAGTGCCAACTTCGATCACCGCAGCTTCCGGCTGAACTTCGAGCTGTCGATGATGATCAGCGACCGTGACCGGGTGGCTGCCCTGGCCGAACTGCTGCAGGGCGAATTCGACCGTTCCACGCGGGTGCACGACCAGGCCGGCCGTTCGCTGTGGCTGCACCGCCTGCCCGAGGCCTTTGCCCGGCTGGCCTCGCCGCTGCTGTAACGCAGCGCTACACTGCGGCGATCACCCGGGGGAGCCCGACTATGTATTGGTTGTACCTGCTGCTGGCGCTGGGCTGCTTCGCCTTCGCCCTGAAGACCCCCAGCCCCGGGCTGATGACCCTCTGCCTGCTGGCCGCCCTGGCCTTCCTGCTGGCCTGGGTGCGGGGCCGATACGTCGCCCGCTTCGGCGACCTGCAGCGCGACCCCGCCACCCTGGTCGACGCCGAGGAGCTGCGCCGCCTGCGCGAGCAGGCCCAGGCACGTCGCAGCGCCGCCCCCGATGAGCATGATCCGTCCCCTCTTTCCAAGTAGTTCCGTTCCATGACCCAGCTCAGCGTCAACGTCAACAAGATCGCCGTCCTGCGCAATTCGCGCGGCGGCGCCGAACCGGACGTGGTGCGCGCCGCCCAGGCCTGCCTGGATGCCGGCGCGCATGGCATCACCGTGCATCCGCGACCGGACCGCCGCCATATCACCGCCGAGGACGTGCTTGCGCTGTCCACACTGACCCGCGCGCGCGGTGTCGAGTTCAACATCGAAGGCAACCCGTTCGCGCCGCCGCGCGAGGGCTACCCGGGGCTGCTGCCGCTGTGCGAACAGACCCGCCCGGCGCAGGCCACGCTGGTGCCGGATGGCGATGGGCAGATCACGTCCGATCATGGTTTCGACTTCGAGCGTGATGGCGAGCGGCTGCGACCATTGGTAGCCGAACTGAAGGCGATGGGTTGCCGGGTCAGCCTGTTTGTCGACGCCGGTAATCCGCTGCTCGAGCGGGCGGCCGAAGTCGGCGCCGATCGCATCGAGCTGTACACCGGCCCCTACGCCGAAGCGCACGCCGCTGGCGATGCCGAGGCGATGCTGGCGCTGTTCGCCACCGCCGCACGCCGCGCACAGGCGGTTGGGCTGGGCGTCAATGCCGGCCACGACCTGTCGCAGGACAACCTGCGTGACTTCCTGGCGCACGTGCCGGACGTGCTGGAAGTGTCCATCGGCCACGCGCTGATCGGCGAAGCGCTGTATGACGGGCTGGATGCCACGGTGCGGGGCTATCTGGCGCTGCTGTGACCGATGGGTGCAGCCGAGCATGGGCTCGGCTCTATAAGGCACCCGCATCCACTGTAGAGCCGAGCCCACGCTCGGCTCAGGCTTGCCCTGAACCCTTCAGGCGGCCGTCGCAGCCACTGAGACAGGCGCGGCGTACCCTGCGGGCATGGGTATCGCGATCAAGGGCCGAGGTTCCACGTCCCACCTTGCCGGGCGCTTTGAAAGCACCGTCAGCGAGGCGGTGGACGACGGCTGGGCGGTCGACGAGAGCGAGGAGTTCCTTGCCCCGCGCCTGCGCACCGAAGTGCGCGCCGAAACCGCGCGCAGCATCATCACCCGCAACAACTCGCCCGACGTCGGCTTCAGTCAATCGGTGAATCCCTACCGCGGTTGCGAGCACGGTATCAATACCCCCTGATTGTTCACTAGATAAATACTTATATATCAGCAGCTTGGGTAAGAATTAGTAAACACATTGCTATCGGCACCATCCCCCACGTAGTGCCGGCCAACGCGCCCATCCTGGAGATGTTGGCCAACCTTCGTGGTCTGCAAAGAATGTTAGAGCCCTGCGGCGCGCAGCAGGGCCGACATCGAGGTACCCATGCCTTTAGCAACTCGCTCCAAGGTAGCGAGAGTGAGGTTCTTTTCGCCACGCTCGATCTTGCTGTAGTAGGCGCGGTGCATCTGGATGTGGTCAGCAAAGGCTTCTTGGCTGACACCCAGATCAATACGATGCGCGCGGATCACATCTGCAAGTTTCGCTTGGTTCGTATGCTCGACCATGCGAAGCAGCTTGTGGTTCCAGTACTTTAAAGACTACGCCTCTAAAGGTAGTCTACTTATAAGTACTAATTGCATCTCCCATGAACTTTTACCTCGTATGTCCGGAACTGGAGTTCACTCTTGAGCTTCCCTTTTCTCCCATGGGCAGGGAGCAAGTCGCTATGCAAATGCGTCGAATGCAAGAAGAGGAGGGGCAAGCAAGGGGCTTTGAGTACCGCCTGGCAGAAGAGCTCTCAAAGCTCATCCCCCAGCTAACGGATTGGGACATCAAGCCGCCCACGGGTGCACAGATGGCATACGCGACTTCGCTCTGCGCACAGTTGGGCATTCCACTGCCTGCAGCCACACGTCGATCGCGGGCATTGATGCAGATCTTTCTGGCGGAAGCCAAGGCGCTCCATGGCCAACGCAGCTGACAAAGGCCTTGCCAGCCGAAGCTGTGGATAAGCCTGGGCAGAACCTACTCGCCAAATGACCGTATGGCCTACAGCTAACTGAATTTCACGGTGTTGCGGCGCCTGTGGTTAGCAATAATACTAACGGCCCGACCTTCCCAAGTTGTCGCCATGGAACAGGATGCTCGAAAGGCCCAAGTTCCTCTCAAAGGTAGAGGGGCCGCATCGCGTGTCCCAAGCCGTTTCGATACCACTGCAACAGTGGGAGTCGACGACGGCTGGGAGTCGGTCTACCAGGAGATGGAAGACGCGCCACGGCTGAGAACTCAGGTGCAGGAAGAGCGAGCGCGCACAGTGATCAGCCACAACTCATCCCCTGACGTTGGCTTTAGCGCGTCGGTCAACCCGTACCGCGGCTGCGAGCATGGCTGTGTTTACTGTTTTGCTCGCCCTTCTCACTCCTACTTGAGCCTCTCACCAGGCTTAGACTTCGAGACGCGCCTGTTTGCAAAGACAAATGCCCCGGAGCGCCTCAGAGCAGAAATTAGCAAGTCGAACTACAAGTGCACCCCGATTGCGTTGGGGATAAACACAGACGGCTATCAGCCGATTGAAAGGAATTACCAAATTACACGCCAATGCCTTGAGGTGCTTGCTGATGCCAAGCATCCGGTGAGCTTCGTCACCAAGAGTGCCTTGATCACCAGGGACGTCGAACTGCTGGCGTCGATGGCCAAGGATCGGTTGGTTACGGTCTACTTCTCGGTCACCACGCTCGACAGGAAGCTATCTGCAAAACTGGAACCACGAGCTGCTGCGCCCCACGCAAGGCTGCGAGCAATGAATCAGCTGCAGGAGGCAGGAGTACCGGTAGGGGTTTTGATCGCGCCGGTCATTCCCATGATCACCGACCATGACCTAGAAGCCATCCTTGAGGCTGCTCACGAACACGGCGCTCGGGCAGCAGGCTACGTGCTTCTCAGGCTACCCAACGAGATTAAGGACATTTGGAGAGAATGGCTCGAGCTGCACTATCCGGACCGCGCTGCGCATGTGCTTAGCTTGATGCGACAGATGCATGGTGGAAAGGAGTATGACGCCAGCTTTGGCACCAGGATGTCCGGAACTGGCCCTGTAGCGGACTTGATCCGGAAGCGCTTTGAAAAGAAGCATCGTGAGCTCGGTTTCACTAGACTGCCAGCGCTGGCCACTCATCTTTTTCAACCTCCCCAAGAAAAGTCGCCACAGGGGCAACTTTTCTAGCCGAACGGAAAAAGAGGCTAGCATCAGTACAAAGCTATGGATGCAGTCCGAGCGGCGCCTACAGGGACAGGGCGTCCTAGGTTTCTGAGCACTGATACCATCTCCCCGAAAACGAAATAGCATCTCCTCCGCAGCGAGCTTAGACGGCTTTCCAAACATATTTGGTTATCCCGCTTCCTCATGAAAAGGACCCGCGTATGCCCAAGCAAGTGAGAGGTCTATCAGTCTACCGAAGTACGATTGAGCGGCTGCCACAGTTTCGTCTTCTTAGCGGCCCACTCACAGAACACCAAGCGGCGATGCTGGGATTCGACCACCTTCCGCTCGCAGGCGCTTCCATTGTGCCAAGCGCCGAAGGACCCGCGACGTTATTCAATGCCCGAGGCAAAGAGATCATCCGAAAGGACCTACCGATGGTCACCAAGTCTCGATTAATCAATACCTCGTGGAAGGACTGGCACGGGCACACTCACCATGGTACTCAGACAAGATCCTATGAGACCTATCCCAGGGAGTACGTTGCACCACCTGGTGAATTCCTCACTGCTGTAGATACAGACAGTGGTATCGCAATGGCTACTAGGATCATTGACCGGACGGAGCCAGAAGAGAGCATTGCAAACCTCCTCAACATCTATCTGGAATGCTTCCAAGACTTCGAAATCGTTGACCCGGACCTCGCGGTGCCGGTCAGGGTCGAGAAGATCAACTGGCGCATTCTCCCTCCGGGGAAGTTCCCGTTCGATAGAGCGATGCAGGAATTGGATAGCTATCTGAAGCAGTTGCCCGACAGCGACCGCGCAGTCGCTAAGCAGCGCATCCGGACCATCACTCGTCACGAGCCCGACTTCATGGCAGTCGGACTAGGCGGTTTCAGTGAGTACATCGTTTTTGGGTTCACGGGACGGAATCGATACGTGTTCGAGAGTCCCGAGTCAGGCAATGCCACTTACATCTTCAGGAACGAGTGGGAGGAGGTGTCTCAGCTCACCAAACGCCAGATCCTTCAAGAGCAGCTGCAGGAGACCAGGATCATCCACACCTCGCGTTGGCCCGTAGAGGTCTCAGAAGCAATCCAACGGAAGTGAAGTGGTTGGGCAAAGTTTCAGAGGGGCGTAGCCCGAACCGGTACCATGTCCCACGCCATGGATAGCTACCTACCGATGCGTTTACTCATGCTTAGAAGCTTAGATAGGAACTCCCAATGAAGCCAACCATCCTGGCACTGGACCTCGAAGGTACGCTCATCTCCAACGCAGTCAGTCAGATTCCTCGCCCTGGGCTTCACCGGTTCCTAGAGGATGTCCGATCACAGTTCGAGGAACTTGTACTGTTCACTACGGTTCCCGAGGCACTTGCAAGAAGAATTGCCGGACTCCTGGCTAGGGAAGGCAGTGTTCCGGCATGGTTTGTCGAACTTCGATACATCCACTGGTCTGGAAGGACAAAGGATCTTTCCTATGTCTCCCCCCGCGTGGGTGAAGCCCTTCTCTTGGATGACCATGGCCCCTATGTGCATGATGGGCAGGAGAAACTGTGGGTCGAGATCCCGCTGTTCGGCTCCCCGTACTCGTCAGACGATGACGGGTTGCAGATCGCAGCTGAACGCCTGACTGATCGCATCATGGAACTGCAGAGTGCATCCAACCTGGGCCACATGATCGCCGATCATGGCTGAGCAGCGCGTTGTCTCGATGGCTCGTTGAAAGAGCGCGCATGCAGCGGCCGTCCTCTCGCACATTCGGCACAGTTAGGGATCAGCACGCGGGCAGCACTCGAGAAATTCTTTGATACCGTCGCTCCGGAGAACCCGGAGGCGGCCAACCAAATGTTGCCAGCAATCAAAAGTGGTGCAGTGGCGTTGCGGCAACCTTACCTTTGCCGGCAGCAATTGAATCGGTAGCTCCAGGCGCACCCACTGCCCAACCAACACGCTTCCCTAAAGAACGCGCAGTAGCAACCGCGGAGTCTCCCAATTGGTGATGTCAACTCACTGCCAGCCTTGGGTAGCCATTGACCGCGCGCTATCGATTGCCGCGCCGAGCAGACACGAACATTGGTACTGAAGGAGCGAATCCAGCCTGCGCGACGAACGAGCCCACCTCTCTATTGCGCACTTCCCCCGTACCAGCGAGCAGGCCTTCCTTCATACCGAGCGTACCAGTAGGGTCACGATCACGCGTAAATATATGAATCAAAAGAAGTAAAAAGTTGGCATGATTCTCATTTCAGTTGTTAAAGTACCGTAAGGCTCACAGCAAAAAAAACTTTCCGCATACCTGATAGCTTTCGGCGCCATGGCCTATGACGTCGAAATATGCACCGCACGTACAATCGCTTCGGAAGCGACAGGAATCACGCGTGCGCGAGGCGTACCCTTACCCGAGGGCTTCTGCTTTTTGGTCAGCAGGTTTGATGGAACAATCGTTCAGCCCGCTTTTGAGTTCTTTGCAGATGCCCATCTAACGCTCGGTCCAAAGCCAAAGCTTGCCTGCAGCAAGAACACAACCGCAGCTATCGCGGCTGACCTCACCGACTTCCATCACTTTCTTGACGCAAGAAAAAAGCTCGTTTCCGACGTAGATGAGGATCTCCTCAGATCCTATGCGGACACCTTGACTGACCTGGACTCTGCGGTGACCTTGGATAAGCTCGCCGCCGCGACTATTCATCGAAGATGGTCGACCGTGACCAAGCTAATCGCATTCTGCGTGAAGCGGGGATACCTGAGGAAGGCACCAGCGCTGCTGAGCAAGCAGACGAAGCGAGGAACTGTTCAAGTTCTCGACGTTGGCGTCGATCTTCCCGGGCTGAACGACGCTGACGAACTCATCACTGCGCTCCATCCCGAGACCGTCGTCGGTATTCTTGACGAACTAGGTCCCAAACCTGTGCTCGAGCGAAATGGTCTGATTGAACTGGCATACGCGACCACGGCGCAGCGATTGATGGCTGAGCTTTGCTATCAAGCAGGACTGAGGCGGGCGGAAGTGTGCGATCTCAAAGCGAACACCATCCTTCAGGCCCGTACGGAAGGGCGCGATCCTCTCACTGCAGTCGCCATCCCCGTCCTCGGGAAAGGTGACAAGAAGCGCAATGTTCCCGTTCCAGTCTGGCTACTCAACGCATTGAAGCGCTATGCCAAAGGTGTTCGGCAGCGCCTCGTTGACCTACGACTGGAATACCACAAGCTCGAGGATCACGGCGTCCTATTCGTCCTCGACGCAAACAACCGCAAGCATGCGGGCAATCCGATAACCCCGCAGATCTTCGACCGGCATTTCGCCCAGGCCAAGGACAGGCTGCTCAAACGGCTCTCCAAAGAGCGTGACCTGGCTCGCTACGAATCCACGCAGCGCGAGCGAATAACCATTCACGCCCTTCGACACACCTTCGCCTTGTACACGTACATGGAGAAGCGCGCAAACGGTGACATGGATGCGATCAAGTATGTTCAGTCGGTACTGGGACACAGTCTCAGGGATACGACTGAGTCCATCTACCTGCGAAGCGCGAACGCATTCGAGAGCGAAACCAGGGAATCGATCAGGCTGCACCTTGAAGGTCAACCCTTTATGCGAATGGACGTCGAGGCCTGACGAGTTGGAGCTCACACAGCTCCACGGCCGGCATACGCACCACTCCTCGCATGTGACCGACTCACCATATCAAATCAGATTGAACACGGATTGGAGCGTTACGTGGCAGGAAGAAGGTCCGCCCACCTGCGGCACGCCGTAGTAGTTGAGGAAAAGGTGGGCAACACAAAGAAATGGGATGTACGCGAGAGCGCTGGTCGCCTGGAAGTCGCGTTCAGGCGCGCCGGAGACCTGCGCGACAACATCGTCAATCTCAGCCGGTGGAAGGGCATAGGTGCAGCGGCACCGCTCTTCGCCGAGGCGTTCTGCCGAGCTAACAAGAACAGCAGGGAGACGACTAGATCCTCTTCAGCTAACAACATCGTAAGTGGCCTGGTGCAGTACCTAACCGCAAAAGGGGTAAAGATAAGCGGCCCAGACGACACTCCGATGAATCTCGGCGAGTCATTTCTAACGTATCTGAAAGGTAGGGATACCACGCACCCGACAGCTCTCTCGGTGCAGACCCAGCGCCACTATTACGGGACATTCAAGAAGGTCATTCTTGCGCTGCACGAGATGGATCCACGGTGGAAGGTGATCCGTATTCCGCCAAAGCCATTCGCAGGACTGCCACGGAAGAGCAAGCCGAAAGAGCTGGACCGTGCGGCTTGGGCCAACGTCATGAAGGCAGCTGTCGAAGAATGCATATCGACGATGGATGAAGTGTGGCCACTTCTAGATAGGGTTCACAGTGCCCTCGCTCAGAAGAAGAAGGGCGACGCTGTATCGCTAAGCGACCCGGCAGAGGCAATTGCTCAAATCTTGGCAAACTTTGACGGTCATCTTCCTCGCCAAGGCGCGGTTCACAAGCTCCCAGGCGTAGGAAAGATCAGCGAAAGCGAGTACTTCCGTCTGAGGAGACTAGCGCACCCCATCGGCGGCGATCTGATCCCATTCTTTCTCGTACTAGCCATGCACTCGGGCTTCAACGAGCAGCCACTTAGAACACTAACCCTGAATGGCATATCGGAGCACTACCCGCTTGGACAAAAGCGAACGGTGATCAAGTCCTCCAAGCGCAGGGCTGGAAGTTCCGCTCAGGGCGCGACACAGCGAGCAGCCTTCCCCGCTAGCGATCACCCGCTAGCGCCGGAAAGATTGATCAGTTTCGTCATTGCTTGGACCAAACGAATCAGAGACTACGCTGCTGGTGAGCTTGCCAATGACTTCTTCCTCCACGCAGTTTCCGAAGGCGGGCGGCACAAGCGCCGAGGAATGCACATCGACTCCTACTCAGCCAGAACCGACGACGTGACCACGCGGGTGACCGGTTACATCACGTTGTTCTGCAAACGAAGGGGGCTTAAGTACTCTGGCTCCCAAGCAAACAGGCTTGCGTTCTCCGAAGCGGTTGATGGGCTGACCGACGGCGACGTCTTCGAGCTCCGAGCAATGCTAGGCCATCGGCTACTGTCAACTGGTCAAGACAGTTACCAGACAACCACGATGCAGCGTCGGCAAAAGGAGCAGCTGGCGGGAGCCATGACCGCACAGGAGCGCTGGGTGACTTCAAATGGAAAGATCGACACACGTTCCGCCCGAAGTGACCGCGAGCAAACGGCAGCCACGCAGGGCTTCTGCTGTGCAGATCCATTCCAAAGTCCTCAACCAGGGCAGCGCCATGGAAAGCTCTGCACCAGCTATGGATCCTGTCCTGCATGCCCGCTCGCCGCAGCTGATCCAAATGAAGCCTACGCGCTCGCGCGCTTTCTTCAACTGCAGGAGCTATACGAAGAAGCCAGGGCAGAGCTCGGCAGCGAGATCTGGAGGCGAAAGTTCGAGAATGCCTACCTCGCTCTCCGCGATTCATGGATCCCAGCAGTGAGCACAACTGCGAATCAACGATCAGCGGCGATGATCATGCTGACGACCCTGCCCGGACTTGAATAGCTGGGCGCTAACGCCAGTAGCGCGTCCATTCTAGAGAGAAGGCCATGCCCGCAGTAAGAAAGTTCGAAAAAGCACAGGCAGAGAATCTGCATCCTTCATTCCAAGTGGACCATGACAGTGATGTCTGGACCTTTGCCCAGACCACGGTCGGCCAACAGAAGGAGTTCGTCACAGTTGACTGGGCAATCCCGATGGCGCGTGGGGAATTGCTCACAGACCAGAAACACAGAGGACTGCTAGCTGAGCTGAAGTGTTACCTCAAGACCGCCATCATCGAGGACACCGTACGTATGACGGTTGGGTCTATCCCTGGCACTTACATGGGCATGAGGGAGCTGGTGAAGTTCATGGGAGAGCGGGAGATCCACTCCCTCTTCGATATCACCACGGCGATGAGCTGGGACTACGTCGAAGGTCTCGAAGAGCAGTACATGACGGCCCGAAGTGATGCCGGTCGAGACAGGGCGTGGACGCATGCGACCGCCTACAAACTCATCCATCCACTTACACAGATCTACGAGATGGCGGACAGATTGCGCGCTAGAGGCGGGCAAGCACCGTGCGAAGCGCCCTTTGACGGAAGAAGGACCTACGACGTCGTGACAGAGCCGCTCGGGCTCGCTCGAACGGGTGGATTGATGCCTGTCCCGGACGAGATCTCGGTACCGATCCTTTCCTACGCATGTGAATGGATTGAGTACGGCTCGGAGGATGTGATCAGACTTCAGGCTGAGGTCATCCCGATGCTGATCGACGCAAGAAGTGCCACGGGACCAAGACGAATCGCCTGTTTTCGTCAGATCAAACGGCACATCGAGGAGTTCCAGATGAGTCCGATCCCAGGGACACTAAAACCCTGGCATGAGCCATTGGCCACCAGAGATCGGATTGATGACGCTGGTGACGAGCGCGAGATTAGCGGAACTCAGGGCCTAAGACGCCTAATACTGATGACTCAAAGCGCATGCAGTGTCTTGCTGCAGGGATGCACCGGGATTCGAGCTCATGAGCTGATCGGCCTCTCCCTGGACCACGATCCGACGCTACAGCACGGTGTGGTCAAGTCAGTGACGTCGCTAGACGGACTAATGGAGGTGTTCTCCATCTGTGGTATTTCCGCCAAAAGGGAAGCGACTCGCCATGAGTGGACTGCCGGACTGCGCCCGTTGGGCACGAATCACCTGCCGATCGTATTGAAATCCATCGAAGTGCTGGTGCGGCTAATGGAGCCTTGGCGAGCTCTATCGGGCACTAAGTCACTGATGCTCAGCTTCTCCCACGCCAAGTCCCTTCCATCAGGTCCCGATGGGATCGGCCGAATGACAGCCTCCAGAAATTCTCTGCTGCAACGTGAGTTTGCCGTCGAAGCCCTCACGAAGAAGCGTGGCATCGAAACGACGCAAGCTGTGTACGAGGTGAGATACCTGCGCCCGCAGCGATGGAGGATCACCTTTGCGCACTATGTGTTCCGATCCAAGCCGGAACTAATGCCAGCGCTACGGACGCACTTCCGTCACATGAGTGAGCAGATCACGGATCAAGGGTACATTGGAAACGATGCGGCTCTGCTCGAGAACTTGGAAGGAGAGAGAGTCATGGAGACTTCTCGGTTCCTCGTTCAAATCACCCTTGGCAGGCCGATCGGAGGTGGACCGGCGCAGCGGCTTCTCATGCAGCATGCCGAATCAATGACCGAGGCACTGTCCGAGATGGACGGAGAGACGATGATCGATAAGGCCGTGGCATACGTGAAACTTACCGACCTACGGATATGGACAGGGACCTACGCAAGTTGCCTGATTGATATGTTGCCTGACCGTTCCAGCTGCAACCCACAAGCAAGCCTCCTCACTGTTCGCGCCTCGCCGAACTTCGGCCTACGGTCGCCCGGGCTGTGCGCGGGGTGCAAGTCCTGCATCATCCTGCCAGAGCACAAGGACTTTTGGGAGGATCGCCTTCTGAAAAATCAGGCCATTGTCCAGATGGAGCGGACCAACTCTGGGTATCAGTCTTCCAAGATTGCTATGAGCCGTGTTGTTCAGAGTCGAGCAGTGCTGAGGATGATATCCAACGCTACCGGGGACGCTTCCGATCGTTCCGGCGAAAGTTGACGACATTTGCTCCATCGGCTCTCTTGGTACTTTGCCTCTGAAGCCGGGACACTGCGAGTTGGAGAGATGCGTTGTGAATGTTGGTCTTGTAAAGCAGAGCCTTCAACCTTGCATTCTCAGCCTTAATCCTGGCGAGCTCTTCAGCCACTGAGCCTCGCTTCTCCTCTTCAGCCAGCTCCTGAATTTTAAGCCAGACGTGCCCAAGTCGAGCGTGCCTTGATCCAAAGCTTCCCCTATTTACCCCTGCCTCGGCCGCGACCGAGGTAGGCGTGATGATCCGATGACCTGCGGCCATCTTTGCCTTCAGCAGTTCATTGGTCGGGCGTCGCTTCACCAGGCGGTCAAGAGCGGCCAATGCCTTGTCCTCTACTGAGTTGGGTCTGCTCATTCTGCTGTCCGCCGACGCGTCGTTAGTCAGTAGATAGCCTACGCCACCTTCGCCGCTCAATCATCTAGGTGGAACAAGGAGAACCTTGGAATCAATCCTGACGCAACAGCTGCACAGCGAGAGTCACTCTTCTTCAGACCCATATGTTCAGCAACGACTTTGGGACAAGGTCTACCGTGACCATCGCAATGATGAAGCGCCGCAAAGCTTCGTGCCTGATAGGGCGCAGAATGGTTGGGTAAGGGCTATGGGGTCGGGGTCAGCGTTGGGATGCTGGAGCAGATCACCAGCCCTTTCGCACCACGCGTGAGGGCTACATAGAGGTTCTGCACGCTCATGCTCTCCGGATAGAGGACCACGGCAATGTCTGCCTCGAGACCTTTCAGCAGGAGAGTGCTGCCGACAGCTCTGCGCGGAATGGGACGGCTGAGGTGACGATTTCGCTCGCGGGCTTGAAGCGCGGCTCCTAATAGATCTTGCTCTCCATGGATAACGCTTCGCATGGCTGATCGACAGCAGTGCAGAATCTCGGGCCGATAGACCCGAGTGCCTGTCTGTTCGGCCAAAGCGTCCACCAGACGCAAGGCGCGCGCCATGGTGCGCGCGGACTCAAAGGCGACTGCCTCGGCTTCTACAGGAGTTGGAGGCGTCCTGGCTCTCCCTCTACGAATGGTGCCGACACGCGTCACTAGATTCGGTGTGCCGACGCCCGTCATCATGAGAGCGGAAAAGGTGGCCAAGTCTTGCAGCGCACTAGGAGCCTGAAGATTGAATTGCCTGGCGAAATTGATGAGGTCTCGCATGTCCACGGCTTCTACTGCCATTGCCCCAGGCGTTTGGCTGGTGAGTTGGTGGCGGCCTTGAACATTCATGGACTCGCCAATTACCAGAACCGTTCCTTGGCTACCAGGCGCGTTGGTTCGTGCCGCAGTCAATCTTTGCTGCACCTCACTACCGGCAACCAGCTGGATCCAACGAACGGATGACGGAGCCGTAGTCAGATCAATGGGTAGGCCGGCCGTAAGAGCATGCCTTTGGGAGAGCAGCCACTGGCCCAACTCTTCGTTACCTGCAATTTGCCAGCGCCAAGGAGTTCGAAGGCTACCCGCGGCTGGGAAGGATGATTGAACGTCCTGTTCCCAGTGAACCAGCCGATTTCCGCCAAATCCGAAGACGGCCTGTAAAGGGTCTCCGAGGACGCAAGTGGGCAAAAGGGCAGCGAGGGCGGACACGATGGAGTGTTGGACGGTGCTGCAATCCTGATACTCGTCAACCAACAGCCGGGCGTAGGTGGCTGCGATGGGTTGAGCGATATGCCCCGACTCCAAGAGTCTTCGGACTGATTCACGGATCGCGGGATAGTCGCTACTCGCGTTGTTGAGCTCCAAGAGTTCGGGATGATGGCCACTGCGCGTCGGGAACTTGGCGATGAGACGCATAGCGAATCCATCAATCGTCGACAGCCGATAGGCAGAGCTGGGCACCCCCGCGCGTTTCAAGCGTGTCCTCAACGCGGTGACGCCAGCATTTGTGTGAGTCAGAACAAGGACCGGCCTGTCCCCAGAGTGGGATGCCAGCGCGTCGGCAATCAGCTGGGTTTTGCCGCATCCTGCTGGGGCGGTGATCGATCCGCGTTGGATAGCTAGCAGATCGATTTCAGGCGGCACGGGTAAAGGCCCAGAGTTGGTCTACTACTGCCTTAAAGCTGGCGTCCGCATTTGCGTAGCCCCGAGAGACGATATCCAGGACGATTGACTGGTAAGTCGTAAGCGACTTGAACCAGCTGTTCTTTTTGGTGCGCGAGACCTCGCCAAGCAGTACGCGAATGTCCGGCGGATAGGGCGACTTCGGCCTCACTGCTTCGATGGACGCCAAGCTTGTTAGACCGTTCGATTTGGCAACCAGCTGTTGGTTCATAAGATCTTCGCCAACACGTTCTTTAGCCTTTAGCAGAAGGGCATCAATCGATGTGTCGGGAAGGCAGAGGAACAGCTCGTCCTCCAACGTCATTCCTGCCCGCCAAGTCACAAGGCTGCCACCTGATTGAAGATATGCCTCTGCAACACCTGGCGCGGCGGGCTTGTCAGCGTCGATGAAGACGAGGACTCGGTAACCCAGCTTCATAAGCGCAGTCGCACGGGCAAAAGCATTGTCCGGAGTGCCCCCGCCTGCATTGACGTATGCACCACCTAAAGCCAAAAATGATGGCTCTTTGCTGGCTACTCCCCATAGATCGAGGCCACGCACAAACCCCACCTCGCTTGCACCCTCGCACACAATCACAGACTTCGCCAAGAATGCTTCCGGGTCAGTGCGCAGCGTGCTTTGAATTTCGTCAGTTGAGCCAGCGGAAATGACGACATGGCCAGCCGGTCGTGGCCGAACTACAAGCAGCTGTTCACCTGAAAGCTCACGAAGTGCCACAGGGGAGTGTGTTGTAAGAAACGCTTGGAGAGGCGGGGGCGTCTCCTTGGCTCCCAAAGAATCCAGCAGCCGCATGAGCCGATGGGGCTCTAACCCATATTCCACCTCATCCACCAAGGCAATCGGCGCTGACTCCGCCGCGGCCCGTTGAAGTCCCGTCACCAAGAGTCGAGAAGAACCCGTACCAAGGGACCGAAGGGGGATGCCTGCCTCGCTGTGAAGCGCGATGGCGCCTTCGCCGATGGACACGGAGTGCGAGTCGAGTAAGGCCTGCGGCATCGATCCGACGTCAACTCCAAGGCTCTGAGCAGTTGTCCGGACGATTCCGAGTGTCTGACTCAGGTGGGGCGATGCTTGAGCGCCAAAGTTGGCGCGTGCCTGACGCGCTGCGAGAGCGAGCTGGGCTCCCAATTCTGCGCGTTCGTCTGTTAGCCGGTTGAGCACCGACCCGCGGCTCCAAGATAAGTTAGAGCTTGTAAAGCTGCCGATGCGTGCCGGAGCCAACGCGATGCGTTCTTTCCAAGGCAGGCTTCGTTCCAAGCCTTGTTGAAGCGACCTATCGGAAACCAGCGTCCAGCTGGGCTCAAGGTCCGCCCCGACTTGAAGCAGCAGCGTAAGCACTGTCTCCAACCCCGCGGCGGGTTCGTCTTCCAGGGTGTCAAATACCGCATCGAACCCTCGCAAGAAGTCCCCATAGACATCAATGTCCATCAGCGATGCCGGCAGTTCCCCGAACGTCACGGCAATACGAATGGGCTCTGAAACATCGAGGTCAAAGAAGTCCATGTCGCCGAAGGAAATGCTTCGTCGAGCACCCAGGCACAGGTCGATGGCATCGAGGATGGTGGACTTGCCACTATCGCCAGGACCAATCAAACAGTTGATGCCCGGGGCGGGCGACCAGTCAAGCGCCTTGATGGATCGAAAGTTCCGAATGGCCAAACGGCGAATTCGAGGCATGGGGCGTCCTGTAAGAGGCTTGGTCAACGGTCTGTGTAGGACGCAGACTGACACCAACTCCTACTACGCCCCTGAGGCAATCCTAGCTCTAAAGCGTTCTGCCAGTCATTGGCTCATTGGTGGAACTTGTTGCCAAGCCGAGCCGCTTCGCGAACTTCCCCAACCTGTAGCGCGGCAACACTGAAAGAGCGGTTCCAGGTCGCTTCTTCCGTGGTCACCTGCCCGGCTGCAGGCGACGGAGGTCCGTTCATCGCCGACAGCGGACTTCCCTGAGCGAAGGAAATTGGTTCGCGAAGCTGAATAGGCTTGAGCTCGTGTCCGCCCTGCGCACGGCGGTGCTAGGATTCGGCCATGGACATCGGTCGGACAACCTTAACCGTCGGCGTCGCCATAGTCGCGGTTTCTTGCGGCGGGTCCCAGGGGCGCTGGACTGCCTTTGTCTATCCGCGCGGCGCATCCACTCAGGAAGTCCGTCACGCTGTTTATGGCGATTACGAGACCTTCGAGCATTGCCAAGCGGCTGCAATAGCCGCCCTGAGAGATAGCCCTCCACTGCCAGGGGCGCAGGAAGTGGGATCTTACGAATGTGGGCGCGCGTGTCGATATGACGTCGACATGGACTTGTACGTCTGCGACCAAACTCGCAAGTAGGTAGCCCCGTGCTCGCCGCCCGCCTGGCGCCTTGGTCAGCCTGGCCAGCGTGTGTGAAGTTGATCGATGACAAACCGGTGACGGTGCGTGCCATCCACGTCTCGGTGTGCCAAGAGGTGCGGGTCGTCCTCAGCAAGATGTTCGTGCTTATGCGCTATCTCCTCTGGATCGTGCGCCGGCCATCTGCGCCACGCGGCGACCAAACCGAGTGCGGCCAGAATCCCCAAGGCGGCCAAGGCAACATGCAGGCCGTAGCGCGCACCAACCCAGCCGGCCAGTGGATAGGCGATCAACCAGCAAACATGCGATAGGGAAAATTGGGCAGCGAAGAGGAATGGTAGATCGGCGGACTCAGCCGAACGCCGCAGCAGACGCCCGCCGGGGGTAACCAAGCCGGCATACGCCATGCCCAGCAGCGTCCAGGCCGGAATGACCGCCGTCCACCCGGGATGTCCCTTCAGGGCAAACCAGACGCCAAGGAAGGTGACCAGGACAACTGACATGAACAGTCCTGCAGCCAACATTACTGCCCTGTCCGAAATGCGGTCGAGAACCTTCGGAAGAAGAAGTGCGACCAGCATGGACCCGCCTCCGAAGGCCGCCAGCGCCCATGCAACCTGTTCCTCCGCCCCGCCCAGAATGGTGCGGACCATAACCACCGTATTGACGAATACCATCGCGCCGCCGGCTGCGGCGCAGAGGTTCAACGCGAGCAGGCCCTGCAATCGCGGTGTGCGGAGGTAGATTCGCATTCCACGGATGGCTCGGGCATAGGGACCGTCCTTGGAAGAGACCGCAGCGAGGGCCGGGAAGGTGGTGGACGCGACCAGCAGCGCCGAGAGGATGAAACCTACCGAGGTACCAGCGAACAGCCCGTGGAAGCTGATGATCGTCAGCAGTGCGGCAGCAAGCGCCGGGCTCAGCAGGCTTTCAAGGTCATATGCCAATCGGGAAAGTGAGAGCGCGCGGGTGTAATCGCGCTCTTCTTGAAGAATTTCGGGGATGGTGGATTGAAATAGCGGCGTGAAACATGCCGATGCCGACTGCAGCACAGCGATGAGGACATACACCTGCCAGATCTCGGTGACGAAGGGCAGGCAGACCGCCACAACGGCACGAACCAGATCGAGTGCGATCAGCACCCGCTTGCGCAGCCGTGCCGGGACCAACGCTCCTGAAACGGGCGCCAAAGTCACGTACACGACCATCTTGATCGCCAGCGCGGTGCCCAACACCGCTCCCGCTTGGCTACCGGCGAGGTCGTAGGCCAGGAGGGCAAGGGCGACAGTCGCCAAGCCGGTTCCGACCAGGGCGACTATTTGCGCACCAAACAGGCGCCGAAACGCCTGGTGACTCAGTACTTCGAGCATGGGATTGTCCTGGTAGCAACGTTCTGACGGCACCAACCCGTGTGCGCCCTTCTGCCCGGATTCAGGGCAAAGGCGGCAGACAGGCGGAGTGTACGCCCACCACTGTTCGGGTCGAGGTGACGACCCCGCCGGAATGGCAGGGTCGTTGGCTAAATCCGAGTGGATTTACTTCTTCTTCGGAGCTGCCTGTGCGTCGCAACGTTCCTTCAGCGCCTTGGTCTGGGCATCATTGAGGTCCACCTTGTACTTCGAACGGTCGGCAAGCTGTTCGCAAGTTGTCGGCTTGGCCTTGGGAGCAGCCGGGGGAGCCGGATCGGCATGGAGGGCAGGATCATGGGCGGATGCCGTGGTGAAAAGGGACATGCTGAGAAGCAGGCCGGCAATTACTGCGCTATGAGTTTTCATGTTGTTTCTCCTCGGGTTGGATCGGCGAAGTGCCGGGTGTTACGGCTGATAGATGTCGGCTTGGTAGCCCACAAGTTCGATGCTCACGGTCACCGGCTTGTCGCCTCGGTTCTGCCAGTACCACCCATGAGTTCCTTCAAATGGCGCGACGAAGGTGCCGTGCGCCTCCCGCTGCGCACCTTCGACGGCGTAGCTGGTCCATGCACCTTTCACGTCGGGCCGCTCACCATGCATATCGACTGCTACATCACCGGTCGCCTTCCAGCTGAACAGCATTCCCGCGCCAGCAGCCATGTGGGATTTGACCTCTTTGCCTTTCCCCGGCTCCAGCGTGATCGTTATCGCGTCCTGGCGAAGCTCACCGTTGGTGAGCGATACCGCAGCTGGATCAAGCGATTGCCCCTTGTTCGCCCCGAACGCAGCCGCGGCCTTTTCCGCCAAGGTGGTCGCTGCGTCCGATGCTGTCGAGGACGTCGGCGTGGCCGGGTCTGCGGCGGTGCTTCCGCCGTCTGCCAGGGCAGTCAGGCCCAGCGCTCGGCCGATCCCGGTGGGATCAATGCCGTACTCCGCCGGCAGAACGGCCGTAACGAGAAGCGCGCCGGCAATGGCGGCAGCGACAAGGGTCGACTTCAGCAGGCGGCCAGTCGTGGGAAGTGGTTGATTGATAGTGATTGACATAATGGGTCTCGGTCAGAAATCAGGAAGCGAAGTAGCCGGTGAGCTGCATGCCGATGAGCACGAAGCCGGCGGTCATCAAGATGGTGTTCACGCCGTAGGCTTGGCGGCTGAAGGAAGGCAGCCGACGCCAGAAGCCCATCACGATCAGGATGCCGGCAAGCGCCAGAAGTTGGCCGAGCTCGACGCCCACGTTGAACGCAAGCATGTTGGGGACCAGCCCGTCCGGCGATAGCGAGAAGTCCTGGAGCTTCGTGGCCAGGCCGAAGCCGTGGAAGAAGCCGAAGACAAGGACCGCAATCTTGGTGTTGGGTTCCACGCCGAACCACCGCTTGAACGCGCCCATGTTGTCCAAGGCCTTGTAGACCACCGAGAGACCGATGATCGCGTCGACCAGATAGGCGTCGACGTGAAGGCCGCCGAGCACGCCGAGCAGCAGCGTCGTGCTGTGGCCAATGGCAAATAAGGTGACGTAGATGCTCACGTCCCGCATGCGGTATAGGAAGAAGATCACCCCGAACAGGAATAGAAGGTGGTCGTATCCAGTCACCATGTGCTTGGCGCCAAGGTAGGTAAACGCGATCAGCTGCCTACCGGTGCTTTCTTCAAGGAAGGCCTGGTCTCCCTCGCTTACACCGTGCGCGAACGCCGCAAACGGCAGGAGTACTGCGGCAAGCATCGAAAGCCAAGCAAATAGCTTGTTGGAAGAAGTCAAAGACAAGTTCCTTGTGCGGAAAGGGGATGGGTGGTTCATGAGGAGTGACTTTCCAGAACAGAATCTTCGCGGTGAACCAATCGATACAGCGCCGGCAGCACGAGAAGTGTCAGCAGCGTTGAAGAGATGATTCCGCCGATAACCACAGTGGCGAGCGGGCGCTGAACTTCCGCGCCAGCACCGACGTTCAGGGCCATAGGAAGGAAGCCCAGACTCGCCACCAAGGCTGTCATCAGCACCGGCCGGAGGCGGGTAAGAGCACCTTCGGTGACAGCCTTGTGCAGGGGGACGCCCTCTTCCCGCAGGTTCTTGATGAAGCTGATCATTACCAGGCCATTGAGCACGGCAACGCCCGAAAGAGCGATGAAGCCCACACCTGCGGAGATGGACATGGGGATGTCGCGAAGCCACAGCGCCACCACGCCCCCGGTCAGTGCAAGCGGCACGCCACTGAATACGATCGCAGCGTCCTTCCCTGAGCCGAATGCCATGAACAACAATCCGAAGATCATCACCAGAACCACTGGCACGACGACGGATAGCCGCTTGCTTGCCGAGATCAACTGCTCAAACGTGCCGCCGTACTCGATCCAGTACCCTTCCGGCAGCTGGACCTCCTGTCCGACCTTGGTGCGCAACTCCTCGACAAAGGACCCTAAGTCGCGCCCGCGCACATTGCTTGTGATCACGACCCTGCGTTTACCATTCTCACGGCTGATCTGGTTTGGACCAGGCGCGATCTCGACCTTGGCCAACTGGCCCAGCGGCACGAAGCTGCGCTCTTGGCCTGTGCTCACCCCGGGCGCGACGGCCACAGGTAGTGACGCCAGTGTCCGGACGTCCTGGCGAAGGTTCTCCGGCAGACGAACCACGATATCGAAGCGGCGATCGCCTTCGAACACCTGGCCAACCGATTCACCTCCTAGCGCTACCGAGATGGTCTTCTGCACGTCGTCAATGGCTACGCCGTATCGTGCAAGTGCATCGAGGTCGGGCGTGATCGTCATCAATGGCAGACCGGTGATCTGCTCAAGTTTCACGTCGGCCGCTCCTTGGATCTCACTGGCAACGTTCTCTACCTGACTGCCGATGGTTGCCAGTTGCTCCAGGTCGTCGCCGTACAGCTTGACAGCAACCTCAGCCCGAACGCCCGCAATGAGCTCGTTCATCCGCATTTGCACCGGCTGGGTGAACTCATAGTTGTTGCCAGGAATGGCGCGAACCACTTTCTCGAGCTCGGCAACAAGCTGTGCCTTCGGCTTGCGCGGATCCGGCCATTGGTCCCGATCTTTGAGCATGATGAAGGTGTCGGCTACGGAGGGGGGCATGGGATCGGTGGCCACCTCGGCAGTGCCGATCTTTGCGACGACTTCATCTACCTCGGGGAACTGTTTGATCGCCGCTTCCAGCTGACGTTGCATGCCGATCGCCTGGGTCAAGCTGGTCCCTGGAATTCGAAGCGCATGCAAGGCGATATCGCCCTCATCCAGGTTCGGAATGAACTCGGTGCCGAGGCGACTTGCAAGCAGGCCCGCCAGGACGGTGAGCACCGCGGCAGAGGCCACCACTACCTTGCGTGCATTGACGGCACGCTCAAGCATCGGGCCATACACTTTAGTGACTCCACGCATGGCCTTGGTTTCCTTCTCCGAAACCTTTCCCGTTACGAACTGAGCCACAGCGGCAGGCACGAATGTCAAGGACAGTGCCATGGCACCGGTAAGCGCGATGACCACGGTAAGCGCCATCGGGTGGAACATCTTCCCTTCCACGCCGGAGAGGGCAAAGATCGGGATGTAGACCGCCGCGATGATGAAAAGGCCGAACAGGCTTGGCTTGATCACCTCTGCACTGGCACTTGCCGCCAAGGAGAATCGTTCTTCCCGAGTCAACAAGCGGCCCAGAAGGTGTTGCCGCTCGCCAAAGCGACGGAGGCAGTTCTCTACGATGATGACTGCCCCATCGACGATCAAGCCAAAATCCAGTGCGCCCAGGCTCATCAGATTCGCAGAGACGCGATTCTGGACCATGCCTGTGATCGTCAGCAGCATCGTCAATGGAATGACCGCCGCAGTGATCAGTGCCGCACGAAGATTGCCCAAAAGCAGGAAGAGGACCGCGATGACGAGCAAGGCGCCTTCGAGAAGGTTCTTCTTCACCGTCTCGATGGTCCGATCCACCAGTTCGGTTCTGTCATACACAGGATGCGCCCGAACTCCGTCAGGCAGGGTGGCGTCGATGTCCTTGAGCTTGGCCGCGGTTCGCTGAGCCACGTCTCGGCTGTTTTCGCCGATGAGCATGAACGCCGTACCAAGTACCACTTCGTTGCCATCCTTGGTTGCCGCGCCTGTACGAAGTTCGGTGCCTTCTACAACTTCTGCCAGATCGCCAACACGCAATGGCATGCCATCACGGTTAGCCACTACGATCTTGCGCAAACCCGCCATGTCGGCCACTTGGCCCGGCACGCGTACCAAGTACTGCTCACCGCTTTTCTCGATGTAGCCGGCACCCACGTTAGCGTTGCTGCGGGCCACGGCTTCGAGCACATCCTGCAGCGTCAGTCCGTATGCTTGGAGCTTCTTCGGGTCCGGCGTGATGTGAAACTGGCGAACATAGCCTCCGACGGTGTTGACCTCAGTTACGCCTTTCAAGTGGCGCATCTGCGGTCGGATCACCCAGTCCTGCAGCGTACGAAGCGCCATTGGTGTCCACGTCTCTTCAGCACCGGACTCCGCTTCCACGGTGTACATGAAGATCTCACCCAGGCCCGTCGCTACCGGTCCAAGGCTTGGCTTTAGTCCCACGGGCAATTGGGATCCCGCTTGCTGAAGTCTCTCTGCAACCTGCTGACGGGCGAAGTAGATATCCGTGCCATCTTCAAACACGACCGTGACCTGAGACAGGCCGTAGCGTGAGATGGAACGGGTGTATTCCAGCTTTGCCAACCCGGCCAACGCTGTTTCGACCGGGAAGGTGACCCGTTGCTCGGCCTCCAGCGGTGAGTAGCCCGGAGCTTCGGTGTTGATCTGCACCTGGACATTGGTAATGTCAGGAACGGCGTCGATGGGAAGCTTGCTGTAGTTCCAGATCCCAAGGCCTGAGAGGGCCAGGACCAGAAGGAGCACAAGCCATCTGTGCGCGATAGACGCGCGAATGATTCGCTCTAGCATGGTGCGTCCTTAGTGGTCGTGGCTTGCGCCGGACTTTTCGATGTCGGCACGAATCAGGTAGCTCTGCTCGGAAACGTACCGGGTTCCCGGCTTAAGCCCTTTCAGTACCTCCACGCGATCGCCATCGCGCCTACCCAGTTCAAGCATCCGCACCTCATAGCTGTCGCCCACTTGGGCGAATACCACGGTGAAGTCCCGAAAACGCTGCAGGCCCGATTCCTTTACTGTTAATGGAACCTCCGTTTCCGCGATGACGACTTCGGCGGATACGGCCATTCCTGGTCGCCACCTGCCCTCGCTGTTGGTAAGGGCCACACGTGCCACCACGGCCTGGCCAGCGCTGGCCAACGGAAGGATGCCCTGCAGCTTTCCCGTTGCTTCCAAACCGCCTGTTGCCGAGCGAATGGTCACCATCTGGCCTGGCGACAGTCGCTCGGCATCGCTTCCCAGCGCTCGCAGGTCCACCCAGACCTCCGAAAGGTCGGCAATTTCAAACAGCGTGTTGTCGGCAGCGACATCGCCTACCGACGTGTTGCGTGCGAGTACGACTCCGCTGAAAGGTGCCGTGACGGAGTAGGTCCGCATGCTGTCATTGCCCTCAACTGTGGCCAACGTCTGACCAGCCGAGACGCGTTGTCCCATCTCGACCGCCACACTGCGGACCACGCCAGGGAAGCGTGCCTTGACCGCAGCAAATCGGCCGGTGTCGACCGCGACGTTACCCATGAGGGAAACGGTGTCCCGGATGGTCCCCGGTTCGGCGGACTCGACCACGACACCTGCGGCGGCAGCGGCTTTTGGATCTATCGTGGTGCGCCCTTCATAGGAGGCGTATGACCAGGCGTAGTTCTTTCCACCCACCACCGCATCGGCTTTGACATCAAAGGAATGCGGCTCGACCACCTCCCCGCTACCGACCAGGTAGTCCTTCTCTGGAACAAAGCTGAAGCTGTTGACTTCGCCGTCCAGACGCTTGAGTTGTATCGTCGCTTTGACTTCTCCAGGTGCCAGCGGTTTGTCGTTACGATAGGCATACAGCCGGAAATGAGGCGGGGTATTGGTTTCGTAAACAGTTACTTCAAGGGCGAAGTCGCCGTCGCGAAGCATGCGACCGCGATGCGGCCCTCGCTCATAGTCGCTTGCGGTCGCAGCAGTGTCCTCTGGCTTTGCTCGTTGCGACGATTCGTTGCCACCGCACGCAGCGAGGGCAATTGGAAGCAGGACCAGGAATACGTATCGGTTCATGGGTGAATGTCCAAGGCAGAAGCGGTGAGGCGGTCGGCCTCGACCAGGAGACGGAGATAGCGTGCGGCGGCTTCGACTTCCCGTTCGCGAAGATCGAAGAGCCTTTGCTGAGCCTGGCTGAGTACCAGGAAGGAGAAGCGTCCTTCCTCAAAGCCCCTGCGGCTCTGATCAAAGGCCTGCTGGGCCTTTGGCAACTGACGCCGGCGCACTGACTCCACTTCCGATTGCGCTTGCTTGAGCTGTTGGTAGATGCCAAACAGCTCCTGACGCATTTCCAACATCTGCGCCTGGCGCCGGTATTTGAGAGAGGTGAGTTCGTAGTCCGCTTCAGCCACGGAGAAGTCCGATCGCCGACGGCTCCCCAACGGCACGGAGACGGACATCACCAGGCCGCTGTCCTTGGTGGCTTCCAGTCGGCGAATCCCGAGGCCAACGCTGACATCCGGTTTGGCGCTAGCGCGGGCGATCTCCCTCCTTGCATCTATAACTCCGGCTTGAGCGTCCAAGGCGCGCTGTTGTGGTGTCGTGGCGAGGCGCCGGCTCAGATCATCAAAATCATCCAGAGGGGGAAGGACCGCGGTATCCCCTGCAACCGAGCCGAAATCCGGACTAGGCGCCCCCCACGTGGCAGCCAGCGACATTCGCGCGCTCTCCAGAGCCTGCAATGCCTGCTCCCGCTTCAGCTCGGCATCGAGCAGGGCGATCTCGGCGGATCTCAGGTCCGAGTCGGGATTGCGGGCGGCCGCCACCCAACGAGCCACTTCACGGCGCATGGCGCTGGCCATTTTGATGCGCTCTTCGGCGTGCTCGACATGCTCCTGGGCGGCCAGCACATCGACGAAACGCCCTGCGGCCAAAGTTGCGATAGCGATACGGGTGACGTCCGCTTCGCTTCGGGCGGCGTCCACCTCGGCGCCGCCGAGCGCTTGGCGCGCAGCCCGCTTCCCACCCAGTTCTAGAACCTTGGAGATGCGGAAGGTGGATTCGGCGGCATCTAGGCCGCTCAGGCCGCCTGAGCCAGCCACGTTTTCAAGCTCGCCGCCCAGTACGAGCGGCGTAGGCAATGCCTCCCGGCCCGCACGGCTTCTGACAGCTTCCAGTCGAGCGGTGTCTGCCTGGACGCTGGGATGGGTGCCGAGGGCGCGGGCGACCACATCCTCCAAGCGCAGCACTTCAGCGGCATGGCCAGGCACGGCCACACCGTAGGCGCCGGCTATGGCGAGCGCCCACAAACTACGTAATTTCACGGAAAATCTCCGACGATGGTCATGACGACGCGCTGCCGGCCACCATTGGGTGGACAGCGCGCTCAGGCCGCTACAGCGCGGCAGGTGTCGTCAGACGATCGGAGGTCTGAATGGCGAGCCGCGATGACCAGAGGGCTCATCGACGGAGTGCAGGCCGGGCAGTAAAGATGCCGGCGGAACAGTTGCTAGGTTCAGATTCGAAGACACCAGCATGCCGGCAAAGCTCACATCGGCCTGGTGAAGGACGCTGTGGACGCCCGATGCATGCTTCGGATCTACGTTGTCGCCAGTTCCAGGACCGTGTGAGTGCCCGTGCTCTGCCGTTGCAGCGATGTCGTGCTCGGCAGTATGGAGCTCGCCCTGTTGGATCACGATCGGCCGAACAACGACGCTCAACAGCATCAGCACGAAAAGGCTGAACCGGATGAGTCGACGGTGGCGGGCCGAGAAGGCGGACATGAAAGGAAGAATAGAGGCAGTCAAGCTGAGTTGTCGAGAGCCCTGAGTTGGAGCCCGCCCCTGATCCAGTTATGGCTTGGCGCTCGAGGGAGGGCGTCGCTTAAGCCCACTCCGATCAGATCGCATTGCCTCAGGTATCGCCGCGCCTGCTGCCGCTTCTGGCCGATAGCGGCCGCCCAGTAAGGATGGTGCCGGCCAGAGGCTGGAACTGGGCCTCACTTCTCTCTGGAACCGCGTCCTGCAGGCTCGTTCCAACGTCGAATGGGGCCTGGCCCCTCTCCCAGGCGTTGGGCGATTCTGCGCTGCTTATGGGATTCAGCAAGACCATATCCGTACCACTAGGCTCACCGTTGGACTTTCAGGTTAAAAGGGCGCAGCGTTCGCTTCTCGCCCGAAAGGGCCATTGATTTCGGAGAGCGCAGGTGAGCAGAACAAGTAACTCTCATCCACTGCAGATTGCGACGCTGCCTATCGGCGTGAATGGCGGTGCGATCGGCGTCACCTTTGCGCCGGGAAAATATCAGGACGTCGCAATGACGGGGTCTTGGGCCCGAGACTTGGATATCGATCTGGCGTCGATAGTCGCGTGGGGAGCACAGCATCTGATCACGTTGATTGAGCCATGGGAGTTCGAAGAGCTACGAATTACCTCCTTGGCAGAGCGTGCCAAAGCGCATGGCTTGATGTGGCACGGCCTACCGATTAAGGATGGTGCGGCTCCTGATGCGCGGCTGCTTCTGCCATGGCAATCCACAGGACCCCAGTTCGCAGCCGAGCTCTTGTCCGGAAGCAGGATCGTGGTGCACTGCAAAGGAGGCCTAGGGCGAGCAGGGACCGTGGCGTCGATGCTTCTCATTGACACGGCCTGCGCTTCAGACGGCATCGATGCGATCGCTAAGGTGCGCTCGGTGCGCCCTGGTGCAGTGGAGACTGCGGAGCAGGAAGAATTCATCCTGAATTGGCCTGCTCGCGGAGCCTCAAGTCTGGGGGTAGTCGCAATGCCCCGCTAACCTACCCTTTACCGCCCTGGGCTGGAATACAAGAGGACGGAACTCCGCAGGTAGTCTGTAGGGAAGCCGCCGCAGGGGACGCAGTGCTGAACACTTTTCCTCGAACACATATAGTGTTGCTGCTCCTACTGCTTCGCGCGCCCCTCGCATGCCTATCTGAACCTGTCGCCGGGCCTGGATTTCGAGACCAAGCTGTTCGCCAAGACCAATGCGCCGCAACTGCTGCGCAAGGAGCTGTCGAAGCCGGGTTACGTGCCGCAGCCGATCGCGCTGGGCATCAACACCGATGCGTACCAGCCGATCGAACGCAAGTTCAAGCTGACCCGCCAGCTGATCGAAGTGATGCTGGAAACGAAGCATCCGTTCTCGTTGATCACCAAGAACGCGCTGGTCGAGCGCGATATCGATCTGCTCGCACCGCTGGCGGCGGAGAACCTGGTCAGCGTGCACTTCTCGGTGACCTCGCTGGACCCGCATCTTTCCGCAAAGCTGGAACCGCGCGCATCGGCGCCGCATGCACGGCTGCGCGCGATGAAGCGTCTGCATGAAGCGGGCATTCCGGTCGGTGTGATGGTGGCGCCGGTGATCCCATGGATCAACGACAGCGAGCTGGAGGCCGTGCTGGAGGCTGCGCACGACGCTGGCGCCAGTACCGCTGGTTACGTGCTGCTGCGCTTGCCGCTTGAAGTGGCGCCGTTGTTCCGCGACTGGCTGGACACCCATCATCCCGATCGTGCCGCGCATGTGATGAGCACCATCCAGCAGCTGCGTGGCGGCAAGGACTACGACAGCCAGTTCGGTACGCGCATGCGCGGCCAGGGTGTGTATGCGGATCTGTTGAACAACCGCTTCAAGCTGGCGCGCAAGCGTCTGGGTTTCAATGCGCAGAACAGCCATTGGCCGAAGCTGGATTGCAGCCGGTTCCAGAAGCCGTTGCCGCCGAAGAAGGATTCGCCGCAGGGGTCGTTGTTCTGAGTCCATCCGTCGAGCATGGCTCGACTCTACATCCGAGGCCGACGAGCCGCTCGGCGTCACCCCCCGAACAACTTCTGCGCACTCTGGAACAGGATCCAGCTGGTCGCGATGAACTTGTCCCCACCCTGCGGGCGATTGCCACGATGGGTATGAGTGAACGCCGTCGGCGCAATCAGCAGGCTGCCGGTACGAGGTGCAATCTTCCGCCCCTGGAACAGGAACTCGGTCTCGCCTTCGTCAAAGTCGTCGTTGAGGTACAGCGTCCACAGCACGTGCCGGTGCAGAGTCTCGGCCTGCGCATCCTTCGGGTACAGCTCGCAGTGCCAGTACGGGTAGCCACCCTCGCCTGCCGCATACCACTGCAGGTTGATCGCACCCGGGCGCAGGCAGGTGCGGGCCAGATCGGCCAGCTGCTGCGGCGGCATGTCGGGGAAGTCCTCGGCAGACAGGCGTCGCGGTTGGCCGTTGCTGTCCTGGATCTGCAACATCAGCGGGGCGATCAATGCCTGTGGATAACGGCGTAGATAAGTCAGCAGGCCATTGAACACCGCGATCTGCAGCTGCTGGTCGACATCCTGCCAGCCGTCCAGGCCACTGATACGCAGATCCTTGCTGTGCTTGAGTTCCGGGAACACGCCACTGCCCACGGCACCGGGCTGCAGGCCACGCGTGGCGCGCAGGCGTTCAACGATGGCCGCGCAGACCTCGCTGGGGACGGCGTTGTGGATGACTTCGATGAAATCGACCGGGCCCTGCTCGTGCATGCGTGCATTCCTTAGGCGGCAACGGCTTGATGGTGCCGTTTGCCGCCCTCGGTGTCACCCCACGGTCATGTCATCGATCTGCCATGACCGCTGTCAGGCGATAGGCCGTCAGCCCTGTGCGTCGTCGTGCGCGTGGTGGTAGCGCACGGCTTCAGCCACTTCCTCGCGCGAACCGAGGAACACCGGCACGCGCTGGTGCAGCTGGTCGGGCTGGATGTCGAGGATGCGCTCGCGGCCGGTCCAAGCAGCACCGCCGGCCTGTTCGACCAGCAGGCCCATCGGGTTGGCTTCGTACATCAGGCGCAGCTTGCCGGCCTTGGACGGATCCTTCTTGTCCCACGGGTAGATGAAGATGCCGCCGCGGGTCAGGATGCGATGCACGTCGGCCACCATGCTGGCGATCCAGCGCATGTTGAAGTTCTTGCCGCGCGCGCCTTCCTTGCCCGCCAGCAGGTCGCCGACGTAGGCCTGCATCGGCGCTTCCCAGTGACGCTGGTTGGACATGTTGATGGCGAATTCCTGGGTGGCCGCCGGGATCTGCATGTTCTCGGTGGTCAGTACGAACTCGCCCTTCTCGCGATCGAGGGTGAAGGCGTGGGTACCGTGGCCGACGGTCAGCACCAGCTGGGTGCTGGGCCCGTAGATGCAGTAGCCGGCGGCGATCTGCTTGCTGCCCGGCTGCAGGAAGGCGTCGTCGCCCGGCAGCTCGACGTTGGTCGGGCAGCGCAGCACCGAGAAGATGGTGCCGACCGAGACGTTGACGTCGATGTTGGAGCTGCCATCGAGGGGATCGAACAGCAGCAGGAAATCACCGCGCGGGTAGATGTCCGGCACCGGCTGGCTGTGGTCCATTTCTTCGGAGGCGCACGCGGCGAGGTGGCCACCCCAGGCGTTGGCTTCAAGCAGGATCTCGTTGCTGATCACATCCAGTTTCTTCTGCGCTTCGCCCTGCACGTTGCCGGTACCGGCGTCGCCGAGCACGCCACCGAGGGCGCCCTTGCTGACGGCGATGGAGATGCTGGTGCAGGCGCGGGCGACCACGGCGATCAGCTGGCGCAGGTCGGCATTGATGCGGCCGGCGTGCTGTTCCTGGATCAGGAAGCGGGTCAACGAAGTACGGGACATGGTCGGGCAAGTCTCGGCAGCGGGAAAACGCCTATTGTCGCCCGTATGGCGGGGCCGTGCGTGAGCGCGGGAAGGCGTAATCGTTTCCAGATGCGTTGCGCTCGTGGCGCCTTCCTTCATGGAGGCGCAGGGCGAGGCACACCGTGGCCAGGACACGCCGTAAACCCATCCATGGGGGCTCGATCGGCGCATCCATGCGCCTCACGGTCCTGGCCACGGTGTGCCTCGCCCTGCGCTTCAGGGTTCGCCGCGAGCGCGGAGAGTGTGGCAAAGGCAAAGCAGGAGCAAAAACAAAGGCGCCTTTCGGCGCCTTTGTCTTCAAGCCACTGGAGCGTTGCTTCAGCCCTTGGCGACGGTGGCCACGGCCTTGGCGACGTACTCCAGATTGTTCTGGTTCAGCGCGGCCACGCAGATGCGGCCGGTGCCGACGGCGTAGATGCCGAACTCGTCGCGCAGGCGTTCGACCTGCTCGCGGCTCAGGCCGGAGTAGGAGAACATGCCGGCCTGTTCGTTGATGAAACCGAACTGCGGTGCGCCAGCGGCAGCCAGCTTCTCGACCAGGCCCTGGCGCAGGGCGTGGATGCGCTCGCGCATCTCGGTCAGCTCCTGCTCCCACATCGCACGCAGTTCCGGGTTGGTCAGCACGCCGGCCACCAGCGCAGCACCGTGGGTGGACGGGCTGGAGTAGATGGTGCGGATCACGCGCTTGACCTGCGACTGCACGGCCTTGGCGTCAACGGCGGTCGGCGCCACCATCGACAGCGCACCCACGCGCTCGCCGTACAGCGAGAACGACTTGGAGTACGAGTTGGCGACGATGAAGCTGTCGATGCCTGCTTCGGCGATGATGCGCACCGCGGCGCCGTCCTGTTCGATGCCCTTGTCGAAGCCCTGGTAGGCCATGTCGATGAAGGGGAACAGCTGGCGGTCCTTCAGCAGCTGCGCGACCTGCTTCCACTGGCTGACCGTGAGGTCGGCACCGGTGGGGTTGTGGCAGCAGGCATGCAGCAGCACCACGGTGCCGGCTTCCAGCTTGCCCAGGTCGGCCAGCATGCCGTCGAAATCAACCCCATGGGTGGTCGGGTCGAAGTAGGTGTAGTCCAGCACCTCGAAACCGGCCGCGCTGAACACGGCGCGGTGGTTTTCCCAGCTCGGGTTGCTCAGCGCAACGGTGGCGTGCGGCAGCAGCTTCTTCAGCACGTCGGCGCCGACGCGCAGCGCACCGCTGCCACCAACGGTCTGTGCGGTGGTGACGCGGCCGGCGGCCAGCAGCGGCGAGTCCTTGCCGAACACCAGCTCACGCGTGGCCTGCGTATACGCCGGCAGGCCATCGATCGGCAGATAGCCGCGCGGTTTGGCTTCAGCGGCGAGCTGCTGCTCGATCTGCTTGACGGCGCGCAGCAGCGGAATGCGGCCGCTCTCGTCGTAGTAGATGCCCACACCCAGGTTGACCTTGGTCGGGCGGCTGTCGGCGTTGTACGCCTCGGTCAGGCCCAGGATCGGGTCGCCTGGGACCAGTTCCACGTTTGCAAAGAAGGACACGGCGGTACTCGTTCGGTAGACGGAAAGGGGGAGGAATTGCGCCACGCGGTTCGCGGCTTTTCGGCCGGAAACAGCCCATCGTAACAAAGCCTGCCGGGGCTGGCCGCCGCCATCGTCATCCGCGGCCCCGTACCATGGCGTGCGTTGCCGCCCGATCCATCAACCTGAATCATGAATCCCGCCGCACGACGCTGTTGCCTGCCGCTGTCTGCCCTGCTGCTGTCGCCCTGGACGGCGGCGGCCGAGCCTGCGCCCACCGCCCTGCCTGCGGTGCAGGTACAGGCCGCACGGGTGCCGGGCATCGACCCGTTCGCGCTGCCGGCCAGCCAGGATACGGTCTGGATCAATGCCAGCCGCGCGGGCACCGGCGCGCAGCTGTCCGAGGCGCTGGCCGGGGTACCGGGGCTGCTGGCGCGCGACCGGCAGAACTTCGCGCAGGACACGCAGCTGTCGATCCGTGGCTTCGGCGCGCGCTCGACCTTCGGTGTGCGCGGGGTGCGGGTGTTGATCGACGGCGTGCCGGCCACCATGCCCGATGGCCAGGGCCAGCTGTCACACGCCAGCCTGCTGGGCGCCGAGCGCATCGACGTGCTGCGCGGGCCGTTCTCGGCGCTGTACGGCAACTCCTCCGGTGGCGTGCTGCAGGTCTGGAGCGCGCAGGGCCAGGCCGGCGACCCGTGGCGGTTGCGGCTCAACGCTGGCGCCGACAACACGCTCAGTGTCGGCGCGCAGCTGAAGGGTGCCGGCCAACTGCTGGACTACAACATCGCCGCCAATCACCTCCGCACCGATGGCTGGCGGGACCACAGCCGTGCGCGCCGTGAATCGCTCAACGCACGCATCGGTGGTGCGCTGGGCGGTGGGCGGCTGGAGCTGTTGCTCAATGCGCTCGATGCCCCCGATGCACAGGATCCGCTGGGCCTGACCCGTGCCCAGGTGGCGGCTGATCCGCGCCAGGCCACGGCGGTGGCGCACCCGTACAACACCCGCAAATCGGTGCGCCAGCAGCAGGCCGGCCTGCGCTGGACCCGTGAAACGGGAGCGCAGCGCTGGCAGTTGATGGGCTACGCCGGGCAGCGCGCGGTGACCCAGTTCCTGCCCATTCCGCCCACGGCGCAGGCCAATCCGCTGCATGCCGGCGGCGTGATCGATCTGGACGCCGGCTACGGCGGGCTGGACGCGCGCTGGGGCTGGCACGGCGATCTGGCCGGGCGGCCGCTGGACCTGGTGGCCGGGCTCAGCGCCGACCGCCAGCGCCAGCATCGGACCGGCTACGAGAACTTCATCGGCAGCACGCTGGGCGTACGTGGGCGCCTGCGCAGAGACCAGATCGACACCGTGCATAACGTCGATCAGTTCGCGCAGGCGTGGTGGCAGTGGAGTCCACGCTGGTCATTGCTGGCTGGCCTGCGCCACAGCACCGTGCGCTTCGAATCCGACGACCGCTACATCATCGGCCGCAACCCGGATGACAGTGGCCGCCGGCGCTACCAGGCCACCACGCCGGTGGCCGGGATCAGCTTTGAGGCCAGCCCCCAGTGGCGGCTGCATGCTGCGATCGGCCGCGGTTTCGAAACCCCCACCTTCAACGAACTGGGCTATCGCGCCGACGGGCAGGCGGGATTGGCACTGGATCTGGTGGCCGCCCGCAGCCGCAATCTGGAGATTGGCAGCAAGTGGCACGCGCAGGGCGGAATCCAGCTCGATATCAGCCTGTTCCGTGCAGATACCGACGATGAGCTGGCCGTTGCCAGCAACACCGGAGGGCGCAGCACCTATCGCAACATTGGCCGCACCCGCCGCCAGGGCCTGGAACTGCAGTACCGACAGCCGCTGGCCGAGCAATTGGAACTGCAGTTGGCCTGGACCTGGCTGCAGGCGCAGGTGCGCTCGCCTTACCTGACCTCGAACAACGTGGTCGCGGCGGGCAGTCGCTTGCCGGGTGTGCCGCGCCAGCAGGCGTTCGCACGCCTGCAGTGGAGTCCCGCCGACTGGCAATGGGCACTGGAGGCCACGGCCAGCAGCGATACCGTGGTCAACGACGTCGCCACCGAGCGGGCGCCGGGCTTTGCCCTGTTGCACGTGGAGGGCGGACGCCGCTGGACCCTGCCCGGCGGTGAACTGCGTGCTTTCGCGCGGCTGGAGAACGTGCTGGACCAGGCCTACATCGGCTCGGTGATCGTCAACGATGGCAATGGCCGCTACTACGAGCCCGGGCCGGGACGGCGGGCCAGCGTGGGTGTGCAGTGGTCGTGGCGCTAGCACGGGACCGCTGCGCGCGCCGGGCAGGGCCCGGCGCTACCGTCAATCGGGGGCCTTGGCCGGTACGAACGGCGAGGTCGGGTCGCTGGCGGGGAAGGTTTCCTCCAGCGCCTCGTCCTGGTTGTCGCTGGCGCGCTGCTTGCGCTCGCGGCGCTTGAGCGGACTCTCTTGGCCACCGCGATGGCGGTCACCGCCATCCTTGCGGTCCTGGGCCGCCTGTTCAGCCACATGTCTCACCGGCAGATGGTCGTCACCGTGCTCGGCATCGAAGAACGGCGCACCGGTGCCGCGGTAGTCGGCGTTGTCGGCATCGCGCTTGCCGCGCTGTTCACCGGGAAGGGGCGGGTGGTTTTCCCGCATCGGGTCTCGTGAGGTCTCTCGGCTCATGGTCTGGTACCTGCACTCGGGGCTCCCACTACACCGCCCTGCAGGTAAAGCCACTGCGAACCTGGCGTCATGAACATCTCGCTCACCCCCCGGTAACGGCACCGCGCGTATTCCTGCCCACCCGCCCCCGCTGCAGGAGCCGGCCATGCCCCGTCTTGAACGACCCGCACCGTCCGTGTTCAACGCCCTGCTCGATCCGCTTGGCCAGCGCACCGCGCAGCGCCGCACGCGCCGCCAGGAAGATCCGCAGGCGGTGGCACAGGATTACCTGCAGTACATGCTCAGCGATTACGAGGAGAGGCGTGGCCAGAGCCACCGCAACTGGCGTGATCTGTGCCCGGTGTATGCCTTCGCGCTGACCACCCATGCCGCGGATTGGCCACGTGGTGATGCCGCCGATACCTGCGAGGAACTGGCCGAGCACTGGGAGCAGATGCGCGGGCAGTCGCGGTTGAGCTGGTCGCAGGCACGGCTGGTGGTGGAGGACGCCTGGCGCGCACTGGACCATATTCCGGCGGCGGCGGTGAGGCCGTTGCTGCAGTAGTGGCGGGCACTTGAAGCAGCCGAGCGTGGGCTCGGCTCTACAGCCAAGTGGTCGCGCCACCTGACGTGCACGGCACGGACACGGTTGGTTTACGCCCTCCGGCCCACGCTGGGCACCCTGCCCCGCCAAAGGTACGCCCATGGCCCGCCCGATCTGGACCGGCACGCTGTCGTTTGGCCTGCTCAATGTGCCCGTGTCGCTGATGTCCGGCGAACGCAAGGTCGATCTGCAGTTCCGCATGCTCGACTCCCGCGATCGCAAGCCGATCCGTTTCGAACGGGTCAACGCCGACACCGGCGAGGAAGTGCCCTGGAAGGACATCGTCAAAGCCTACGAGTACGACAAGGGCAGCTATGTCGTGCTGGAGGAAGGCGACATCCGCTCGGCCGCACCGGAGAGCCACGAAGCGGTGGAAGTGGAATCGTTCGTGGATGCGGCGCAGATCGACCCGCGTTACTACGAGAAACCCTATCTGCTGGTACCTGGCAAGAAGGCCGAAAAGGGCTACGTGCTGCTGCGCGAGACATTGCGCAGTACCGGCAAGGTGGGCATCGCACGGGTAGTGGTGCGCACACGGGAATACCTGTGTGCGGTGATGCCGCATGAGGACGCGCTGGTGCTGATGATCCTGCGCTATCCGCAGGAACTGGTGGATCCCGAGGATTACAAGCTGCCCACCGGGAAGCTCGCCGACTACCGCATCACCAGCAAGGAAACGGCGATGGCCGAGCAGTTGATTGAGTCGATGTCCGGTGACTGGGACCCGTCGCAGTACCACGATGAATTCCGCGAGCGCCTGCAGCAGGTGCTGAACAAGCGCATCAAGTCCAAGGGCGGCACCACGCGGGTGGACGATGAGCCGGCACCGCGCGAGGACGCCAGTACCAACGTGGTCGATTTCATGGCGCTGCTGCAGAAGAGCCTGGATGCGAACACGCGCACGCCGGCGAAGAAGACGGCGACGCGCAAGGCACCGGCGAAGAAGGCTGCGAAGAAGACCGCCAAAAAGGCCGTGAAGAAAACCACCCGGCGCAAGGCAGGTTGAACCATGTCGCTGCACCAGTACCGGCGCAAACGCCGACTTGGCGGTGGCGCCGGGCAGACACCGGAGCCTGACGACACGCGCGTCCGCGGTGATCCGAGGTGGCGGCCGACCTTCGTCATCCAGCTGCACCATGCCAGCTCGCGCCACTACGACTTCCGCCTTGAGATGGACGGCGTGCTGAAGAGCTGGGCGGTGCCCAAGGGTCCTTCGCTTCGCGTCGGTGAGAAGCGGTTGGCCGTGGAAGTGGAAGATCACCCGCTGTCCTACGCCACTTTCGAGGGAGACATTCCCGAAGGCCACTATGGTGCGGGCCACGTCGAGGTGTTTGATCAGGGTACCTGGGCCTGCGAAGGTGATC
This sequence comes from Stenotrophomonas sp. GD03819, assembly GCF_029841665.1. NCBI lineage: Bacteria > Pseudomonadati > Pseudomonadota > Gammaproteobacteria > Lysobacterales > Lysobacteraceae > Stenotrophomonas > Stenotrophomonas sp. GD03819. The sequence continues at coordinate 11,233 of NZ_JAOCEW010000012.1, read as the reverse complement.
CTCTGCGGGCACTGGCGGCAGGAAAGATCGACTTCGTGCTGCATGGGCAACGCTTGGCCGGTGGCTGGAAGCTGGTGCGCACCGCGATGAAAGGACGCCAGGTGCAATGGCTGCTGATCAAGCGCGACGATGGTGAAGCGCGCGACGCCGAGGCGGATGACCTGCTGACGGCACCGATGCCGAAACGAGCACCTGCGGCGAAGAAGCGTTCCGCAGGGAAGGCGGTGCGCTCGGTCCCCGCCGCACGGACGACCACACGCAAGGCCGATGCGCGCTGGCATGCATGCGCACTGCAGCTGCACGGCGCACGTGATACGCCCTATCCCCGCGGGTTCAAACCGCAGTTGACCGATCATCGCGACAGTGCCCCGGACGGCGAGCGCTGGCTGCATGAGATCAAGTGGGATGGCTATCGGCTGCTGGCCGACCTGCACGATGGCGAGGTGAAACTCCGCTCGCGCAACGGCCTGGACTGGACGGCCGATTTTCCCGAGGTCGTGCAGGCCGTGCGGGCGCTGCCGGTGCGTGATGCGCGACTGGACGGTGAGCTGGTGGTGCTGGACAAGGAAGGACGCAGTGACTTCGCAGCGTTGCAGCGCGTGATCGACGGCAGTTCGAAACAACCACTGCGCTACATCGTGTTCGATCTTCCGGGTGTGGCCGGCGTGGACATCAGTCGTGCACCGCTGGTGGAGCGCAAGGCGCTGCTGAAGGACCTCATCGGGCCAGCGCCCGGCACCCTGGCCTTCAGCGAACACGTGATCGACCATGGGCCGCAGGTATTCGATGCCAGCGGCGAGGCCGGCTTTGAAGGCATCGTGAGCAAGCAGGTGGATGCGCCGTACGTGAATACCCGCGCGCGCAGCTGGGTGAAGGTGAAGCACGAAGACACCGACGAGTTCGTGATTGTCGGCTACACGGCACCCAAGGGTTCCCGGGTGGGATTCGGTTCGCTGCTTCTGGCCACGCCGGACAAGGCTGGCCTGCGCTATGTCGGCCGCGTTGGCACCGGCTTCGACGATGAAAGCCTGCGTGCGCTGCTCAAGGCACTGCGGCCATTGGCAGTGAAGACGCCCGTGCTGCAGCTGCCGGCGCATGTGCCGTTCCGCGCTGCCAGCGTACGCTGGGTGACACCAGTGGCGGTGGCGGAGGTGGCGTTCCGTGGCTGGGGCAAGGAAGGCCTGTTGCGCCAGGCCAGTTTCAAGCGGCTGCGCAGCGACAAGCAGAAGGAGGACCTGGGAATGAGCACCGCAGATGCCGAAGCCGGAGGTGAGGTCCAGATCACTCATCCGGAGCGGGTGGTGTTTCCAAAGCAGAAACTGCGCAAGGGCGACGTGGCCGACTACTATCAGCGCATGGCGCGCTGGATCCTGCCCGAAATCGCCGGACGTCCACTGTCACTGCTGCGCTGCCCGGACGGCGTAGGCAAGGCTTGTTTCTTCCAGAAGCACCATGGTCCCGGCCTGGGCGATGCGGTACATGCGGTGCCCCTGCAGCAGAAGAGCGGCCGCGAGGATTACGTCTACATCGACGACACGCGCGGCCTGCTGCAGCTGGTGCAGATGAACACCCTGGAGCTGCATCCCTGGGGCGCGACCGTGGCCGATCCCGAACATCCGGATCGTCTGGTGTTCGATCTCGACCCCGGCGAAGGTGTCAACTGGGCACAGGTGAAAGCCGGTGCACGCGATGTGCGTGACCGCCTGCAGCAGGTGGGCCTGAAGAGCTTCGTACGCCTGTCCGGTGGCAAGGGCGTGCACGTGGTGGTGCCGCTGCAGCCCAAGGCAGGCTGGGACGAGGCGAAGGCGTTCTGCGAGGCGTTCGCGCAGGCAATGGCGCTGGAGCAGCCTGATCGCTACGTGGCGACGATGAGCAAGGCCAAGCGCGGCGGGGTGATCTTCATCGACTGGCTGCGCAACACACGGGGTGCTACCAGCGCGTGCTCGTGGTCGCTGCGTGCACGCGACAGCGCCGGCGTGGCAGTGCCGCTGCGATGGGAAGAGCTTGCACGCGTCAGTGCGGCCGACGCGTTTCCGATGGCCAAGGCACTGGCGCGCGCGAAGCGGCTGAAGGGTGACCCATGGCAGGGCATCGCGCGGTTGAAGCAGACGCTGCCGCGCATGGACCTGTAGAGCCGAGCATGGGCCCGGCTCTACAGGGGCGGCGTTACCTTGCGTCGCGCGACGCGCGGCGGCCGAACCACCAGCCGGCCAGCAGCTGCAACGGCAGCGATGCCAGCAGCGAAATGACGAACCAGAGCGGGAAATCAGCGCCTGCGGCCCACACCGCGTAGCCGCAGCCCAGCGCGATCAGTGACCAGATGGAAAAACCATGCGAGCGAGGCCAGCAGGGCGCGTAGTAGGTGGCGAAGGAAATGCCGGCGATGCCACCGAGCACGCTGAAGGCCAGATCCCACCCCAGTTGCACGCTGTTGTTGTCCGGCGACATGCCCACCAGCGGGGGCAGCCAGCTGGCGACGCTGCTGACCAGCGCAAGCGACAGCACGCCGCCGATCAGGGCGACGAAGGACAGGAACAGGGTCTTGAGCAGGGCGGGCATGCGCGCATTGTAAGGCTGCGCGAAGTGCCTGGGGTTGCTGGCCTGCGGCCGGTACTACCGATGGATCGGCATGGCCGCCGCGTCCGTGGGAGAGGGGGACGGAGCGACGGCGGCCATGCACAAGCGGTCAGGCGGCGAAGTCGAGCACCACGCGGCCTTCGATGGTGCCCGCGTGCATGCGCGCGAACACCTCGTTGATGTTTTCCAGGCGATCGGTGCTGACCGTGGCGGCAACCTTGCCTTCGGCAGCGAACTGCAACGACTCCTGCAGGTCCAGCCGGGTGCCGACGATCGAGCCGCGCACGGTGATGCCGTTGAGCACCATGCCGAAGATGTCCAGCGGGAAGTTGCCCGGCGGCAGACCGTTGAGCGAAACGGTACCGCCACGGCGGACCATGCCCAGCGCCTGCTCGAACGCCTTCGGCGACACCGCCGTGACCAGGGCGCCGTGCGCGCCGCCGATTTCCTTCTTCAGGAAGGCAGCGGGGTCGGTGGTGCGCGCGTTGACGGTGATCTGCGCGCCGAGCTGCCGGGCCAACGCCAGCTTGTTGTCGTCCACGTCCACCGCCGCCACGTTCAGGCCCATTGCGCGGGCGTACTGCACGGCCATGTGGCCCAGGCCGCCGATGCCGGAAATCACCACCCAGTCCCCTGGCTTGGTGTCGGTCACCTTCAGGCCCTTGTAGACGGTCACGCCGGCGCACAGCACCGGCGCGATCTCGACAAAGCCCACGTCCTTCGGAAGCAGGCCGACATAGTTGGCATCGGCCAGTGCGTACTCGGCGAAGCCGCCGTTGACCGAGTAGCCGGTGTTGCGCTGCGTCTCGCACAGCGTTTCCCAGCCGCCCAGGCAGTGTTCGCAATGGCCACACGCCGAGTACAACCAGGGGATGCCGACCCTGTCGCCTTCCTTGACGTGCCCTACCCCGCCTCCCACGGCCACGATGTGCCCCACGCCCTCGTGACCGGGGATGAATGGCGGGTTCGGTTTCACCGGCCAGTCGCCCTCGGCGGCGTGCAGGTCGGTGTGGCAGACGCCACAGGCCTCGATCTTGACCAGTACTTCGCCCGCCCCCGGGCGTGGTACCGAGACTTCCTCGATCACCAGTGGCTTGCCGAACTCACGCACGACAGCGGCCTTCATGGTCGAATTCATGTTCGGATCTCCGTAGTGCGCTTGCCCACAGAATGACGCCGGCTCGAGGCCGGCGCTTTGATCACGATCAAACCTTTGACGATTCGTGCAGCAGGTTCAGCTGGCCAGCACCGACGCCTCGCGGGCGAGGCGCTCGATGGCGTCCCAGTCACGGGTCTGCAGCAGTGCCGGTGTGGTCAGCCACGAGCCGCCCACGCACAGCACGTTGGGCAGGTGCAGGAACTGCGGCGCGGTCTGCGCGCTGATGCCACCGGTCGGGCAGAAGCGTACATCGGCGAACGGGCCGTGCCAGGCCGCCAGCAGTGCGGCGCCACCGGCCTGCACCGCCGGGAAGAACTTGAAGGTGTCGTGGCCGTGCTCCAGGCCCAGGATGAGGTCCGAGGCGGTGGCGGCACCGGGCAGGTACGGCAGGCCGGCATCGCGCGCGGCCGCATACAGCGCCGGCGTGGCGCCCGGGGAAACGGCAAAGCGCGCACCGGCCTGCTTTGCCGCCTGCATCTGTGCGGCGTTGAGCACGGTGCCGGCGCCGATCACCGCATCGGGCACGGCCTCGACCATGGCCTTGATCGCATCCAGTGCCTGCGGCGTGCGCAGCGTCACTTCGATCACCGGCAGGCCGCCGCGGAACAGCGCCTGGGCCACTTCGATCGCTTCATTTACATCTTCGGGGGTGTACACCGGGATCACCGGTGCCAGCTTCAACAGCGCGCGCAGGCGCGGATCAGCGCTGGACATGGTTTTGCTCCTTGCCCGACGGGGCATCGCGGATCGCCGCCGGGTCCGGCAGCGCAGCGGCGCATGATGCCACGTGGCTCACGAAGGTGCTGGTGGCGCACCGCCCTGCCCCCCGGTTCAGGCCGGGTCGGCCTGCAATGCCTGGATGCGGCGCTGGTACCAGTCACCACCAAGCGGATCGAACACCGCCGAGCGCTCCATCTGCGCCTCGTACACGTGTACCGAGATCGCCAGCGCTTCGTCGCTGGCGTTGCGCAGGGTGTGGTACTCGTGCGGCGGAATCAGGCTGCCGGCACTGCCGCAGCCCCCGCGCAGCACGGCATGGCGGCGGAAGCGCCAGCGCTCGCCGGCACACTCCAGCAGTTCATACCGGGTGATCTCCAGCTCGCCTGACCACACTCCCTCCACACACCACATGGCATCGTGGTCGTGCAGCGGCGTGCCCTGCCCTGGGCCCCAGCTCATGGCAATCACGCTGTAGCCGTGTTCGCGGCTGTGATACAGCGGGCGTCGCGCGTAATGATCACTGACCGGACGGTGTACGCACTCGGGCAACTCGATGCGGCTGTCCGCGATGGCGTCCTGCAGCGCCAGCTGCAGGTCGGCGGTGATGCGCTCGGGGTCACCGGAGGTCATCGCTGCGTCGACCGCGGCGATCAACCGGTCGCGGCCACGGAACACCGGAAACGGAGAAGTCTGCAGGTCCATGCCCCGACTGTAGCGGAGCCTGGTTAAGGGAATGTTGGCGTTCGCGCGCGTCGCGCCCGCATTCAAGGTGAACACGCGCGGAAGAACGGTTCAGATGCACATCAAGTAGAGCAATCACAATGGAACCTCGCGCAGCAGAAGTGGTCGAACACGACGCGATCCCTCTTCGCTGCGACATTCCGCAACTTCGCGCCCCACGGGCGCAAGGCTAGAATTCTCCGACTTACCTGGTTCTATACATGTCAGTGCGAATTATTAGCGATGCCGCGTTGCCGGCATCGAAGGGCAAGGCTGCCACGATCAACGACATCGCACGACTGTCGGGAGTTTCCAAGAAAACGGTTTCAAGAATCATCAACAACTCGCCGCTGGTGCGCAAAGACACCCGCGACAAGGTCGAGGCGTTGATGCGCGAGGTCGGTTACGTGCCCGACCCCTTGGCGCGCGGTCTCGCGTTCCGCCGCTCCTTCCTGATCGGCCTGGTGTATGACGACCCGGGCGCCCAATGCATTGTCGACCTGCAGCACGGCGCGCTGGAAGCGCTGCGCGGAACCGGCTATGAGCTGGTCGTGCATCCCTGCGACAGCCAGTCTCCGGACTGCGCGCACGGCGTGCGCCGCTTCGTGCAGCAGCAGAAGCTGCATGGCGTGATCCTGGGCCCGCGCGCCTCCGAGTCGACAGCGTTGACGGAGATGCTCGACGGCATCGAATGCCGCTACGTCCGCATCAACGCGCATGTGTCCGATGACGAGGCACAGGCGGTGGTCACCCACGATCGCGACGGTGCCGCCGCCGCTGCGGGCTACCTGCTCTCGCTCGGCCACCGCGACATCGCGGTGATTGCCGGTCCGGGCGATCGCCGTACCGCACGCGAGCGCACCCATGGCTTCCTTGACCGGTTGGCCCAGGTGGGCCTGACCCTGCCGGGTGAGCGGGTGCTGGAAGCGGGCGATACCTTCGAGTCCGGCGTGCATGCCGCAGAGCGGCTGCTGATGGGCGGACAACGCCCCAGTGCGATCTTTGCCGGGAACGATGAAATGGCTGCCGGCGTGTACCAGGTGGCATTGCGTGCGGGCATCGCGGTGCCGCAGCAGTTGTCGATCGTCAGCTACGACGACAGCCCGCTGGCGTCGCGGCTGTGGCCGCCGCTGACCTCGGTGCGTCGCCATGTGTCCGATATCGGCCGCGTGGCTGCGGCGATGCTGGTGCAGGCCGACGTGCCGGATGCGCCGACCGCAACCAGCGTGCATCCGCAACTGATGGTGCGCGGTTCCTGCCGGGCCGTGGACGCCTGACTGCCCTGCCCTCGCCTGCGCCGCTGCAATGGCGCAGGCAGGCAACAACGAAAACGGCGCACCGAGGTGCGCCGTTTCAGTGCAACGCCGTGCGCGTTGTGTGCTTACACGTCGCCGCCGTCGGCCCAGCCTTCGCCGGTGCCCTTCTGGAACACGCGGTCGTCGCCCTGCACTTCACCGGCCGGCAGATGCGCCTGGTTGGCCAGTGCCGCGTAGATCGGGGTGAAGTCCGGCGAGGTCGCCTGCATCAGCTGTTCGAAGCTGTCGATGACGAAGTAGGTCTTCTGGAAGGTGTCGATGCGGTACTTCGTACGCATGATCCGCTGCAGGTCGAAACCGATGCGGTTCGGCGCGGCCGATTCCAGCGAGTACAGCGATTCGCCCTTCGACGACACGATGCCGGCGCCGTAGATGCGCAGGCCGTCGGGCGTGTCGATCAGGCCGAACTCCACCGTGTACCAGTACAGGCGGGTCAGGTTCTGCAGCGCATCCGGGCCGATCGCGTGGGCTTTGACGCCGCCACGGCCGTACGCCTCCATGTAATCGGCGAACACCGGGTTCATCAGCAGCGGCACGTGGCCGAACAGATCGTGGAACAGGTCCGGTTCGGCGATGTAGTCGATCTGGTCCGGGCGACGGATCCACCAGGTCACCGGAAAACGGCGGTTGGCCAGGTGGTCGAAGAAATCCAGTTCCGGCAGCAGGCCTTCGACGCCGACCAGGGTCCAGCCGGTGGCCGCGCCCAGCACTTCGTTGAGCTGGTCGAAGCGCGGAATCATGTGCGCGTTCATGCCCATCTCGTCCTGTGCATCCAGGAATTCCTGGCAGGCGCGGCCGACCAGCAGTTCGCGCTGGCGCTGGTACAGCGTGCTCCAAGTGGCGTGGTCGTCGGCGCTGTAGGTGTCCCACGGCTGCTCGACGAGCGCGGTGGTATACACCGGCACGTAGCCCTTGTCGGTCTGCTGGTGTTCGACGCGGCGGGGCTGGGCGAGGTCCATGGGGCACTCCTGGATGGGATACCCACGATGCTAGGGCAGGGTGCGCGCAACAGGGTTGCAAAAGTTGCGCCGATTGGCCTTGTTGGCGCAATATCCTTGCGTACTCACCATGTTGCGGGGCAACAATGGCCGGAGAAGTCCAGTTCGATCGCACGGATATACGCCTGCTGGCTGAAATCCAGCGGGATGGGCGCGCCACCAACGCCGAGCTGGCGACGCGAGTGAACCTCTCACCCTCGGCCTGCCTGCGCCGCCTGCAGCGGCTGGAAAGCGAGGGTGTGATCGTCGGCTATGGCGCGCGGCTGGAGCCACGGCAGCTGCGGCTGGGCCTGCAGGCCTTCGTGCGCGTGCAGCTGGAAAAGCACGACCAGGCCGCGATCGGCCACTTCGTGGACAGCGTGCAGGGCTGGGATGAAGTGGTGGCCTGCCATGCACTGACCGGCGACATGGACTATCTGCTGCACGTCTACGTGCGCGACCTGGAGCACTTCTCGCACTTCCTGCTGGACCGGCTGCTCAACGCCGGTGGCGTGGCCGATGCCAATTCCAGCTTCGTGCTGCGCACGGTCAAGGGATTCCAGGCATTGCCGCTTTCACAGCTGGAATAAGCGCCGCCGCGATTTGACGCAGCCGGGCGGGTAGCTGAGCATCACCGCCCTGCGCCCGCCGCAGCGTACCTTTCCGGTTCCACGCATGTCCGAACTCCAGCACCCGGTGCTTACCACCACCTTCCTGCCGCTGCAGCGCAAGTCGCTGGCGCGCTTCATCGCCCATGGCACGCCGCCGCAGACCGCGCTGGAACAGGCCGGGTTGATGGCTGCGCAGCTGTGCCGCGCGCGCCTGCACACACCAGCGGAAATCGAGCGCCTGCTGCACGAAGCCTGCGCGCTGTTCGCCAGCCATGACGGCGTGGCCGCGCAGCTTGCAGGCGCCGGCGGCGGTGGCCAGCCGGAACTCGATGCCTGGCTGGCCGCGCTGGCCGCCCATGGCGTGCTGCTGGCACCGGCGGAGATCCTGCAGGACTTCATCGTGCAGTCGCCCAGCGAGTACCCCGGCCTGGCCCTGCAGCAGGCCTGTCAGGAAACCCTGGCCGAACACGAGATCCGCTTCCCGCCCGCCTTCGCCAGCGACGATGAGGACGACGACCAGGACGAGGCCGTTGCCAGCGACGCGCGTGCGGTCGAACACCATGGCCTGTACACCTCCGAGCAGGCCCGCGTGCTGCGCGCCATCGCCGCCAACCCCGATGAGCTGATCGACCTCGATGGCTATGCCGGCACCGGCAAGGGCCACCTGGTGCTGGCGCTGATGGAGGCGCGACCCGGCCGCTACACCTACGTGGCGCCCTCGCGTGGGCAGGTGGAAGCCTTCCGCAGCCGCGTGCCGGCCAGCACCGCGGTGCGCCTGCTGACCCAGATCGAGTTCGCCAACCGCGTGGCGCAGCATGCCGCGCGCAGCGGCCACACCGGTGGCTTCGTTGCCAGCTACCGGCGCAGCACCCGTACGCCGCGCGAGATTGCCGGCCGCATCGGCCTGCAGGGCATCGGTGGGCGCAGCCCGGAGCAGGTGCTGCTGACTGCGTTCGAGGCCATCAACCGTTGGTGCGCGTCGTCGGCACCGGGCTTGGCGTTCCAGCATTTCGACCGTTCGGTGCCCGCCGCGATGCTCGACGTGTCGCCGTACATGGCGGCCGCCGAGCACGTCTGGCGCTGCATGTTCGACGCCGACCTGCAGCGGGGCACGCTGCTGAGCCTCAGCCCGGCGCACATCGGCAAGTGGCTGGCGCTGCGCGGCGTCACCCCGCCGCCGGACATGGGCATGCTGCTGGTGGACGAGGCGCATGACCTGAGCCCGTCGTGGAAGCAGTTGCTGGCCGGCCATGCGCCTGGCGTGGTCAGCCTGGGTGATCCGCACCAGTGCCTGACGGGTACGGTGCCGCGCTGGACCGCGTCGAAGGTGCTGGAAATGCACCAGTCGGTGCGCCAGGGCAACCAGGTCGAGGGCCTGGTCAACCAGACCCTGGCACTGGATGGACTGGGGCAGGACAGTGGGCCGTTCGTCGGTGCCGCCGACCGCGCCACCGGTGTGCTGCATTACCGCCACTGGGCGCAGGTGCCGAGCGAGGGCCTGCGCATCCATGGCAGCGTCGCCGATCTGGCCCTGGATGCGGCGCAGCTGCACGCGCTCGGGCTGCGGCCCTATCTGCATCCGGCATCGCTGCGCGCGCTGCGCAGCGTGCTGCAGCGGCCGCTGGATGCGTGGCGCCGGCGCCGCGACAGCGCCTCGGACCCGGCACAGGAGCGCTTCCTGGCCACGCACGCCGACGAAGGGCAGGGCGCGCTGGTCGAACTGTTTGCGTCTGCCGATCGGGTGCAGTCACTGCTGCAGGCGCTCGACGACCAGGACACGCCTGCTGAAGGGCGGGTGGCGCTGTGCCTGGCCGAACACGCGAAGAACCTGCAGTTCGACGTGGTCTCGCTGTCGCCTGGTTGCTTCCGTGCGGGGCAGGGCGGGCGCATCTGGCACAACCCGGTGCGCGCGGTCTATCTGGCACTCACCCGTGCGCGACGCCAGCTGCATGTGCCGGCCGATGGCATGGAACAGCTGCAGCACACGGCGACACTGCAGGAGCAGGCCCGTCAGGCGCGCAGGCGCGAGCGGCAGCAGGCCAGCGGTTACCGGCCTGCGCGCTAGAACGCGCGCGTCGCTGTCTGGCAGCGACACGCTGGCTCAGGTCAGCATTTGTCCTTGCGGCCCATCAGCTTGCCCAGGCGAGAGGCTTGCTCGCACTTCGGCGCGGCCACGGGTGCCGGTGCGGCGGCCGCGGCACGTGCACGCTGCAGCTGCTGGATCTTCGCGCGGATCTGCGGCATCGCGGCCATTGCGGCCTTTTCGCCCTCCAGGATCGCGGTGCCACGCTGGCTGAAATCGGCGGCGCCGATGTCCAGCACCTTCGGGCGGATGACGATGTCGGCGCGTGCCAGTTCCTGCTCGCCCAGGCGCTGGCCCATGATCGAGATGGACTGGTTGACGATGCCCAGCATGTCGGTCGGCGCCTTGCCGCTGGCCTTGCTGGAGATGTCCACGGCAATCACGAAGTCGGCGCCGAGCTGGCGTGCGGCGTCCACCGGCACCGGACTGACCACGCCGCCGTCGATGTAGTTGCGGCCACCGATCTTCACCGGCTCGAACACACCGGGGATGCTGCTCGACGCGCGCACCGCCTGGCCGACGTTGCCGCGCACGAAGATCGCGCGCTCACCGGTTTCCAGCTGGGTGGCGACGGCGGCGAACGGCTTCTTCAGGCGCTCGGCGGGGCGGTTGGCGACCTGCTCGTTGACGTAGTCCTGCAGCTTCTGGCCCTGCACCAGGCCACCGGAGAACAGGCGCACGTCGCGGATGCTGGCTTCATCCAGCGCCACTGCCTTGCTCTGCATCTGGAACGCATCCATGCCGCTGGCATACAGCGCGCCCACCACGCTGCCGGCACTGGTGCCGGACACCACGGCCGGTTCGAAGCCATTGGCTTCCAGCATCTTGATCACGCCGATGTGGGCGAAGCCCTTGGCTGCACCACCACCGAGGGCGATACCGATCTTCACCGGCTTGGCCTGCGGCACCACGGTCGGTGCCGGCGGCGGCGTGGGGCGGACCGGGTCGCCACCGCAGCCGGCCAGCAGGCCGATCAGGGCGACGGACAGCAGCATGCGGGGGCGGAACAGGCTCATCGGCAGTGCGCTCGCGGCGCCGGATTCGGGAAAGGGCGCCAGCATACCGAAGCG